>NZ_FOIU01000005.1 GCF_900111495.1 Chryseobacterium wanjuense
CAAATCCTACAACTAAATTAGATATAGCAGGGTCAGTAAAAATTACAGACGGTACACAAGGAAATAATAAAGTATTAACATCAGATGCCAATGGTGTAGCAACATGGAAGGATCTTCCAGCAACGACAGATACAAGCATTTATACAAACAACGGAACTCTTACAGGAAACCGTACTGTAACACAGGGTGCCAATACATTAGCTTTTACAAGTACAGCAACAACCGGGACAAACCATTTTTCGGTAGATGGTAATACCTTTTCTGTTGATGCGGCAAACAACAGAGTGGGAATTGGAACAACTTCTCCAACGACCAACTTAGATGTCAATGGTAATGTTAGGCTAAGAAGTGTTCCTGCTTCAAATGCAATGAATTCTACTGATAAAATAATGGTTCTTGGAAGTGATGGAGTTGCTAAACAGGTACCGGCAGATGCCATACTTAATAATGACGATATTAGAGTTATACAATATGCCAGAAGTTTTAGTAGTCCCATAGACAGCTCTACACCTACTAGTTCACAAGTATCAATTGGTAATCTTAGAGTGAGATTTAATGCTACCAGCCCTACCAGTAATGGATTTATAGAATATGGTGTTAATACACCTAATCATACCACTGTTTGGTACAGAAAAAGAGGGAGTTTAAGTTCTATGATAGAGCAGTGGGGGCAACTTTCAATCTCGTCGACAACCTCGTGGAATAGAGTACCCGGAGGTTCTGAAAACTATGTCATGCCTTCTGCTAGAGATACTACAGAAACTATTATTACATTACATAATTCTAAAGAAATTTATAGAATTACTTCAAATATCAATGGAAATATTATGGCTTCAGATGGAGTTCCTGGGGTTATATCATCAGCAACATTATTTGTTGAAAAACTTAACTGGAATTAATAAAAAATGTTAAATATGCATTTTTGAAATTATCCATTAAAAAAATAGAATTATTGATGTAAAAAATTTTTCTTCATTTTTAGTGATAATAAGTCAAAAATTTCCAGTCTCTTACAGCTTTTTATTATTTTATTTTTACGAAACACCATTCACTCACCATAAAACAATTGTTGTTTTTTCTCTAGTGTTTTTAGCCAAAGATTAATTCTTATTAGTCTTTGGTTTTTTTTGTTTAGATACATAAATATAGCAGACTATCAATGAGATGCTTCGTCTGCTTCGCACTCAGCATGACAGTGTTATAGATATTGCTTTTTTGCCATTCCGGATAGGATTTTCAGGTTTTAAAATTATATTTTATGGTTTTGAGTTTTAATTTTTATTCAAACCTCGCCAAAGAAACCTCCTCATGCAAAGGAATATTCTCTTCGATAAAATCATAAAGACTTTTAGAAAAATAGCACCCGTTCAGAATTCCCCTTGCTCCGAGTCCGTTGAAAACATATAAATTCGGATGTTCAGGATGTCTTCCTATGATCGGTCTTCTGTCCTTCACTGTTGGCCGGAAACCAAAATTCACTTCTTCAACTTCAAAATCGTAAGGATAAAACTCCGACAAACCTTTTATAAGCTGTTCTACCGCAGTTTCATCAATGTGGTGATGCAGTTGTTCCCTATCGTAAGTTCCGCCATAGAAATACAGTCCATCATTGATAGGAAATAAAAAATGTTTCTTTTTAATGGTAATATTTTCAGGAATCGGCTGAGAAAGTTTTACTTTAATCTGATGTCCTTTATTCGGATTTACCAGAACGTTTGAAAAATAGGGATTATCTTTTACTCCCATTCCCTCACAAAACAGAATATTTTTAAAATTAAAATTCCTGTATGTGGAATCCGATGCATTAAGTTGGGTATAATCGAATTTCTCGTTAATAAATTGCTCTCTTTCATTTAAAAAACTAAATAAACCGGTAAAAAATCCATTAACATCCAATCTGGCAGACTGATTCACCTTTCCTGAATTAAAATCGTTTTTTACTACGTTTAAATGACCAAAATTTTTGTCTAAAAAATTTACGAGCTCTTCATTTTCCGATTTTTTAAGCCAAAGCTTCTGCTCATTCTCATCATGAAAAATCCTGTGAATAGGAGATTCTATTAAATAATTCTTCCCTGTATAAGATTCTATTTCTTTCAGAGATGTTTTAAGAAAATCAATCTGTTCCTGAGCTTTCCAGAAAGTTGTAAACTTTTTCAGCACCACCGGATTGATAATTCCTGCGGAAACCTGGGACGCGCTTTTCCTGCCTTCTGAAAAGATTACAAATGATTTGTTATTCTTAATCAGCTGATGGGCAAAAAATAATCCTGCATATCCATCTCCTACGATAATATAATCTACATTTTCCATAATAAAAAAACCTGAGTAAAAATACTCAGGTTTTGTATAACTATCAAGTGAAATTTAGTAATTCCACATATCATTTTCCATTTGAAGGATTTGAGCTTTGATTCTGTCGCTCTCCTCGATCTGCTCATCAGCATCTCTAGGAATGTAATCTTTGATGATTCCATCACCTAAACCTGTTGAAGATTTGAAAATTACCGTAGAGAATCTTCTAGCATTGATCAAATCATCAAAAGATAAATCTGCAGATGAATTTTTTCTGTTGAATACGTAGTTATTAGCTAAAATATCTCTCGCATTCGGATAATATACCCAGAAAAGATCGATCAAATCATTAGCTCCCGGTAGAGGCTGTCCGTCCGGTGTTGTTCTACCGATCAATTTAGGATCCGGTCCCATTGCAGCAATACCTAGAGGTCTGTACTTCATTTGTCCGTCTCTCTTATCGATGAACCACATACCGAAGATTTTTAAAACTTTTACTTTTTCAGTAGTTGTTTCATAAACGTCGGTAAGCTCTTTTTTCTCCTGATCTGTTAATTGACGTCCACTGTTAAGGATGTTAATAGCTTCGTCATCAACTCTTACGTCTACCAATCTACTCTTGATTTGCTCAGGAGTAAGTCTTTGAACGAAGTTTTCATCGTCATAAACTTCTTTAATTTCGCCGCTTAAAGCTCCATCAAGTAAAAGTTTGTATAATGATTTTGTCTGTGTAGACAAAAGTCCGTCAGGATTATTATAATAGAAAGGCTGATTGATTTTGTCGTTCATATCAATAACTTCCCAAACAAACATGCTTTTCAGAATATCTTTCTCATCAACAAAACCATATTCAAGTGGCTTAACTTTCTTGTCGATAATCGTGTCTCCTACTTTCATTTTGTTCTCAGCTCTCATTTGTCTAAACTCTTCTGGAGAAGAAGCGTTTAGGATAGTTTGAGAAAACATGAATCCCGAAACTAAAACTAAAAAACTGCTAATATATTTTTTCATAATATTTTTTATTGAATATTAATTAATACAGGTGAAATATTTGGAACTTGCATACTTCCTAATCCAGTGGCAGTCGCTTTGATATCAAATATATAAACCCCATCTCCAGGTCTTAAATTTCTAAACATTCCGGATACACTTTGTAATGAGTTACCCTGAACTTGCATTGATGCTCTTCCCGGTACTCTTACCATGAACGAAGTCACTTGGAAAGACACAGGGAAATCGAAATCCGGAATAACTGCCTGTAAAGACTGGTTTTCCACAGACGTAGCTGGTAATGTCAACATATTTTTACCTCTGATCTGACCTTGTGGCGGAGGTACATTTTTAATTCTATACTCAAATACCTGAGATAAAGATTTTCCGTAAGGGTCTGTTCCTGATAAAGTAATCTTCAAGATGTTTCCTGAACCCGGTCTTACATCCCACTTACCAGGACCAGTGCTCTTCACAGTTGCTCCCGGAGCAGATAATGAAAGTTTCGCGTTATCGGCACCTAAGATAGAACCTGTAACAGGGTTATCAAGACCTCTATACATTACATTCATCTTATCAGCAGAAAGTAATAATCCTTTTTGAAGTTTTACTTCTTGCGGACCTGCAATTACATTATATGTATGCGTGAACGGGAAGTTTTGTGCTTTTCCGGTAGCATCAGTCAATGTAATATTTCCACTGAATACGTGCTCTCCGATTCCACTTGTATTAAGGGTAGCATAACCTTTACCATTCTCCTGTCTGCTTACACCTGACATTACAATTTTGTTACTGTTTGAGTAATTTCCTAGCATTACTACAGCTTCTGCAGGCTTACCGGCAACTACATCCACAGGAGCAGATACGATTGCTTCATAGCTTGAGAACTTGATACTAGCATCAACTTTTTCCTGTAACAATAATGCCAATGCATCAGATTGTACATTTCTTGCATCATTCTGAATAATCTCAAGATTAGACAATGCCGCAATTAGAGGCTGGTGATAGAATTTATTCTGCAACCAAGTCTTATTGTTAGGAGATTGTCCTTTTGCATATTCAGCAATTAATGATTTGTTTGCTCTGTCAACTAAATCTTTCAATTGAGGATTGTTCCCAAAAGTAGCGTTGATAAAGTTTCTTACATCATCAATTTTAGCTTTTAAATCTGTAGCTCCTTTAGATGCAGAATTTTCGTCTCCGTCTCTAAAGAAATATTTTGTAGTCGCTTCGTTGTTGTTCAGTGCAGAGAAATTCTCACTTACATCAATCAGCTTTCCTGTTTTAGGATCTTTTTCTACAAATTCAGATTCCTTTTTTAGTTTATCTTTGATCTGATCTGCGTGTGAAACCAACGCATTGATCTTCTCTTTTAATTGCTTGTACTGAGCCCAAGGCTGAGCATAGGTATCTGGTACCTGCTGAGCTTTAGCTTCAAGAGTTTTCTCGAAAATGTCTTCATTTTTTCTTTCAGTCAATAATCGAGTCTCTTTTAATGCAATTGTAGAATCATAATATGATCTGATGATTTCCGCATCAATATTTAGAGCCATCATAGCGATGAACACCAAATACATCAGGTTGATCATCTTCTGACGAGGGGTCTGTTTTCCTTGTGCCATTCTCTTTTCTTTGTTTTTTGATTAAGTAGTTAAATTTAGAAATGGTTAGGAAATTAAGACTTCATAGCAGTCAACATACCACCATAAACTCTGTTTAAGTTGTTTAAGTTTGATGTTAAACCTTGTAATTCTTGATTGAATTTTTCAGAATGTTCAACAGATTTTTGCATATCTTCAACGTATTTCTTAGCAAAATCAGACTGTCTTTGTCCGTTTTCTAATTGCATCGCATAAAGCGCGTTCATGCTTTCCATGTGCTGAGCAGCTTTGTTTAGCTGATCATTATATTTATGAGTAGAAGCTGAAACGTCAACAGTTTGGTTGATTTGATCAACAGAGCTGGAGAATTTATCAATACCAGTTCTTAGTCTTTCGAATAACTGAACGTCTAGTTTGGCATCCTGAAGCATTTTATCTAATTTACCTGAAAGAGAGTTTTCAAGTTCTGCAAAATGATCAATATTATTTTTAGAAGAAACGTTAGAATGTAAAGGGTTTGGATTAGCATGTTTGTCTAACAATTCCGGATATACATTTTCCCAAGCATAAGATTCTTCTGTTTTTGGCGGGTCGAAAGCGAAAATGATGAAGATGATCGCTTCTGTGATAAGTCCCACTGTAAGGGCAACGTTACCAGTAATAGGTCCGATGTTAATGTGAGTAATTTTAAGCCAAGCTCCAAGAATTACAATTGCAGCACCGAATGAATAGAAGAAATTCATCCAAGCATCTTTAGTCTTAAACATATAAGTTAGTTTTTTTTAATGTTAAATAAATTGTTATTGAAAAATAATAGTTCGATTGAATTATCTGTTAACTCTTTTCGCTTTAACAGCAGCTTCAGGGATATCTTGTACAGTTCTGAATCCGATATAGCTTCTAGCTGAATCTTTTCTCTCCCAATCTCTTGCTCCTGTCATTAACATATAACCTACATCTTTCCAAGAACCTCCTCTTACAGATTTTCTAGTATCAGTTTTATCTTTAATAGTAGGGTTTAGCGTAGAAGCAAATCCGTAAGTAGAGTTATTATATCCAGATTCTGTCCATTCAGAAACGTTTCCAGCCATGTCAAATAACCCAAATCCATTCTTCTTAAATTTCTTTACTGGAGCTGTATATGTATAAGTACCTTTCTTATCGTCTTCCATATAATTACCTCTCTTAGGTTTGAAGTTTGCCAGGTAGCAACCTCTGTCGTCCATTAGGTAAGGACCACCCCAAGGATAAGTAGCATTTTCCATTCCTCCTCTTGCAGCATATTCCCATTCGATTTCCGTAGGAAGTCTGAATTTCAATGGTCTTTGTTTTCTTCTCTTCAAGCTTTCGTTGTAATCAGACTTTAATTTTGATCTGAAGTTACAGTAAGCTCTAGCCTGATCCCAAGTTACCCCAACAACAGGATAATCTTTATAGGCTTTGTGCCAGAAATATTGTTCGAACAAAGGCTCGTTATAAGCAAAGTGGAAATCTTTTACCCAAACAGTTGTATCCGGATACACAGCGATGCTTTCACTTCTAAGGTAGTTTACACCTCTTTCTTTTTCAGCTAAAGCAACATCCATGTCTCCCCATCTGTAAGTGTATTTAAGTTTACTAACGTCAAGGATCCTTTCATTAGAAATTCTTGAAGAAGCAGGTAAATACATTGATTCTAAAACTTCAGCGTATTCTACATCAGGATATTTGGATGTATTCCAGTTCAATGGAACTTTCCAATCCAATTTTTTTGTAGGATCATAGCTATCATCTTCTCTACCTCCCTGTCCTTCTAGATATTCTTGATATGGTGTTAAATTTTCTTCCTTTTGAGCAAGGTATGCGTAATCTCCGATGCTTTGACCTTTACCTTTACCTTCACCACCTTCTCCGGCAGCTTCAGCAAGTAAAGTTCTAGCAATAGAATCTCTTACGTAATTAATGAATACCCTGTATTCTGCATTAGTAGTTTCTGCTTCATCCATGAAGAAAGAAGAAACAGTAACTGTTTTAAGGTTTGCTTTTTCAGGGCTGTTTGTAGGATCCTGATCAGCAAGACCTGCTACGAATGATCCGGCAGGAATGGCTACCATTCCGTATGGTCTTTCAGCAACAAATGATTTAGTTTTTTCTCTTGGTATCAACTCTCCTTTTGTTCCTGGCTTCCCTACAGAAGAAGTACCACCACCTGAACAAGATACCGACGCTACCGACGCAGACAATAATAAAAGAAATATCCTTTTCATGTTAATTTTTATAATTAAGCCGTAAATATATAATTTTTTTAAGAAACTTTTAAGATTTTTTTTGAAATAACGGAAGAAATCTAAATTTATTTTATTTACAACAAATTTTTTATTCTACAGTTACCGACTTTGCTAGGTTTCTCGGTTGGTCTACATTGGCACCTCTGTACACAGCAATATAGTATGCTAAAAGCTGTAAAGGCACTGATGCAACGATCGGCGAGAAACATTCTGCCGTCTCAGGAATCTCGATAACATAGTCTGCCATCTCTCTTACCTGTGTGTCTCCATTATTTACAACAGCAATTACTTTTCCTTTTCTTGCTTTAATTTCCTGAACGTTGCTTACAATTTTATCATAGTGTCCTTTTTTAGGAGCAATGATAACAATCGGCATATTTTCGTCAATTAATGCAATCGGACCGTGCTTCATCTCTGCAGCAGGGTATCCTTCAGCATGAATATAAGAGATTTCTTTCAATTTCAACGCACCTTCCAGTGCTGCAGGATAGTTATATCCTCTTCCTAAATATAGGAAATTTGTCGCATGTACAAAATCTTTTGCAATATTTTGCACCAAATCGTGCGTAGTGGCTAAAACATCTTCGATTTTTTTAGGAATAGCATCCAGCTCAGCAATTAAGCTCATGAATTCTGCATTTCCTAAATTCCCGTTATGTTTACCTAATTTAAACGCAATTAAAGTAAGAATCGTAAGCTGCGCAGTAAATGCTTTTGTAGAAGCTACCCCAATTTCTGGGCCTGCGTGAGTATACGATCCTGCATCCGTAATTCTTGCGATTGAAGAATCTACGACGTTACAAATACCATATATAAATGCGCCTTTTTCTTTTGCTAATTTCAATGCTGCCATTGTATCTGCAGTCTCTCCGGATTGGGAGATTGCAATCACAACATCTTTATCTGTGATAATCGGGTTTCTGTATCTGAATTCCGAAGCATATTCTACTTCTACAGGAATTCTTGCATATTCTTCAATAAGATACTCCCCGATAAGACCTGCATGCCACGAAGTTCCACACGCAATAATGATAATTCTGTTTGCATTCTTGAATCTTTCGATATGATCCCAGATTCCTGCCATTTTGATAACGCCTTCGTCAACAAGAAGCCTTCCTCTCATCGTATCGTGAACAGATTTTGGCTGTTCGAAGATTTCTTTAAGCATGAAATGCTCATACCCTCCTTTTTCAATCTGCTCTAAGCTTAATTTAAGCTCCTGAATTTCTGCTTCTATTTTAGAATTATCATTAATGGTTCTGATGTCTACTCCATTTTCTAATGAAATAGTAGCCATATGACCTTCTTCAAGATAGATTGCTTCTTTCGTAAACTCTACAAAAGGAGAAGCATCTGAAGCGATGAAATATTCTTTATCACCAATTCCGATTGCTAAAGGAGAACCTAATCTTCCTACTACCAATACTCCCGGATAATCCTCATGCATTACTGTAATGGCATAAGCTCCATAAACTTCATTAAGAGCATATCTTACCGCTGTAGGGAAATCCGTTTCAGCATTCAAATCCATAAAATACTGGATAAGATTTACTAAAACTTCCGTATCGGTTTCAGATTTAAAGGTAAATCCTTTTTCGCTAAGCATTGTTTTAATCGTATCATAATTTTCAATGATACCATTATGAATGATGGCGATCTTATTATTATTAGACAAATGCGGGTGAGAATTTCTGTCACTCGGAACTCCGTGAGTCGCCCAACGAGTGTGTCCCATTCCGATTTTAGCCTTTCCTCTTAATTGTCCGGAAATATTAACCAAATCATCTACTTTACCCTTGGTTTTTTCAACTTCAAATGTATTGTTTGTGTCTTCCAAAACAATTCCGGCACTGTCGTACCCTCTGTATTCCAGCCTTCTAAGACCATTAATTACTATATCGTAAGCGTCCTGAAAACCCGTATATCCAACGATTCCGCACATAATTATATCAAGTGTTTAAGTGTTCTAAGTGTTATTTTGTACCGTAAATTACTTTCAGCTGTACTCTGTTTGCATTACTTGGATCTGATCCTACAAATACTGCTCTGTTTGTATTAAATGCTCTGGATGTATATTGATATCCTGCCAATCCTGTTCCTGCAGAATTAGACAAGAAAGATCCCATGTCTATTCTGAAATATAATGTATTTCTTTTAATAGGATCATAACTTCCAGTTGAATAAGAATCTGAATCGTTCTTTTCTACAAGATCTTTTACAGATTTTGTAACAACAAACTCGTAATATGCCGGATTTTTATCTAAATCATAAGATTTATAAATTGTATACCCTGCAAGACCCGATAAATTTAGTAAATCATCTGTAAAGTTTGTTACTGTTTTATTAGGATCAGCTAATGAACCATCAGGTTTGTATTTTCCTTTATATTTTTGTAAGAAAGTAAATGCTGTAGGTTTTATATAACTATTGTCCCAAGAATTCTTATCAGTATAAATTCTGATTCTCGCACCTATGATGGCTGCTTTATTATTGTTATAAAATAGTTTCAGTGAATCTATTTTTTCCTTAGGAATTATAACTCCAATTGAAGGTCCTCCCATCCCTTGTGCAAATAATTTCTGATCTCCAGTAGTTCTATTTCCTATCACTGTATTCTTTAACGTAGATCCATCCCTATCATATTCGTACTGACCGATATGTGCATTTCCGGAACCCAGAGCGAATGTATAAGTCGTCTGTGGTCTCGTCGTTGTGCCATTATCTGTCTTATCATATTTATAATACATGATCATTTCCATGTCATTCGGAGAGAACTGGAATAAATATCCGTCATTCTCATCCACTGCTATCCTAAGACCTCTGAAATATCTGATAAAATTAGACGCATCCTGAAGCTCAGGCTGATCTTTTTTAGCAATGATCTTAGTTTGGAAGAAGTCTTTATCAAGTTTAATTCTGATTCCCGGAGTAGTTGTTGTAAACAGAGAACTGCCATCAGAATCTTTTGTAATGGTAACAGAGCTTACATCTCCTTTAAATTCTTTCGCACCTAAAGCTGTTGGGTTATAAGCAAATTGTTGATTAGACTTTACAGTATCACTGGCAGACTTTAAGAAATCGGTAACCTCAAAAACTTTAATGTTAAAAGTCGTTTTCCCATTTATTTTTGTCTTCCCATATTTGCTTACAGGATACGTATTCACTACTTTTTTAGCATCTACATTTCCGTCAACACCGGCGTAAACGAAGCTTTCATCTGTCGTTGTAGTCACAGAATCAGTAGCATAAATCGGTTTCATCACCAATACCACCGAGTCAACCACGGCATTCGTTCCGAAATCCGGATCGTAAGTCGATAATCTTAATTGAGTAAGATATGAAGCTTTTTGTTTACCAAACTGAGGCTCGTTGAAAGCACCAAGTACTGCAGAACCCAATTTACCCGCATCACTTCTGATACTATCATTATTATCAATGTTAAACGCAATAACGTCAAAAGACTTTTCATTACCTTGTGCAGCCCCGTCTAAAAACAACTGCTCTCCCAAAGAATCTGCATCCGGTTCGCAATTATAAAGCAATACACTTCCAAAAACCACCAGAGACAAAACGGTGATCGCTTTTTTAATAGTATGAATCATTAAAACTGTGTTTTTTTTAATAAAGTTGATTTATAGAATCTACATCAAGATATTCTGATTTCGGAGTAGTCGTTTCATTGAAAGCCTTATCTAAGTCTTCATCCAGAAACTCGTCTCCTTTTACTACCATATCTACATAGTTCATGCTTTCCATTACAAAAGTTTTAACACTAGGATTATCTAACGCTTTTAATCCTGAAATATTATCAAACTTTAGTTTTTCGTCGATATTCGAAGCCAAAGCTGCGTCTTTCTCATTGTATAAAGAAAGTACGATTTTTGCGTCTTTGAAATACGTATCAGATTCGTAGTAAGTTTTCAAATAAATAGGAACAAAAGAAGCCATCCATCCGTTTAGATGGATTACATCCGGAACCCAGTTCAGCTTTTTGATGGTCTCGATTACTCCTCTTGCAAAAAAGATTGCTCTTTCATCGTTATCCTCAAAAGGATTTCCTTCATCATCGAAATAATATTGTTTTCTTTTGAAGTATTCTTCGTTATCGATAAAATAAACCTGAAGTCTTTCTCCCGGAAGAGATGCCACTTTAATAATAAGGGGCTGATCTAGATCATTAATAATAATATTCATTCCGGAAAGGCGGATCACCTCATGAAGCTGGAACTTTCTTTCACTTATTTGTCCAAATCTTGGCATAAAAACTCTTACATCATTGCCTTCATTGTGCATCTTAAGTGCCATTTTGTTTACTACGGCAGCCATATTTGTATCTTCCTGATATGGATACATCTCTGTAGTAATGTACAGTATTTTTTGATTCGGCATAAACTTCTATCTAATTTTTGTAAAAATGCTTTAATGTGCAAAATTACGAAAAAACATTCAACATTATTTTAATTAACATTTTTTTACGATAATTCCCTCCCTGAAATTATTAAAACCAGTCTATATTGTACAATAATTATATGATATTTTTAGTATTTTTGAATTACTATTAAAATAAACTATGGAAGTTCTAAAAAGTAAAAAAGTTCTTCAGGATTTCATTGAAAGACAGAAGGAAATGGGCAAAAAAATAGGTTTTGCCCCTACGATGGGAGCCCTTCATAAAGGTCATTTGTCGCTGTATGAAAAAGCCCGTGAAGAAAATGATCTGGTAATCTCATCAATTTTTGTTAATCCTACTCAATTTAATAATGCCGAAGATCTCGAAAAATATCCGCGCGACATCAATAGAGATATTTTAATTCTTGAAAATTCGCATTTGGTGGACGCTGTTTATATTCCGGAAGTAGTGGATATTTATCCCGAAAAGACTGTAAGCCAACACTATGACTTCGACGGTCTGGAAAATGAAATGGAAGGAAAATCGCGACCGGGACATTTTGATGGTGTCGGAACGGTGGTGGAAGAACTTTTTCATCAGGTAAAACCCGACAATGCTTATTTTGGAGAAAAAGATTTCCAACAATTGGCCATCATCAAAAAAATGGTTGAAAAGAAAAAATTGTTGGTCAATATAAAAGGTGTTCCTATTTATAGAGCCGAAAACGGATTGGCATTAAGCTCAAGAAACCAAAGGCTTCATGAAGACCGAAGAGAGGCCTCGAAAGTTATTTACGAAACTTTAAAAAAAGTAAACGAGTGGTTCAGAGTGATCACAATCCCCGAGATCAAAGAAAGAGTACAGGATATTTTCGATGAACAAAAAGGAATGCAGCTGGAATATTTTCTCATTGCCGATGAAGAAACGCTGAAAGAAACCGATTTCTTTTATAAAGATAAAAATTTCAGAGCATTTATCGTGGTGGTGGTCGATGGAGTAAGATTAATTGATAATATGCATTTGGATTAAATATAGAGATTAAGGTTTAGTCTAAGGCTAAGCTGATATAGTAAGAATTATTCTTTAGAACTAATAAATAGGCGTCGCTTTTGAGCGGCGCTTTTTTTTATTTTAAATTAAAAGTTTAATGTTGTTTAAATTATAGCCCTTCGACTGCTTCGCGCTCAGGATGACATCCGCTAATACTATATGTTATTACTACGCGCTTATCTTAGAAGGCACATTTTTTCGTAGTGTCATCCTGAGCGCGAAGCAGTAGAAGGATTCCAACGAACATTTTTAAACTAATTGAATTATAAAAGAAAAATATAGAATACGGAACCACATAAAAAATCAAAGGCCTCCTGAAGGAAGCCTTTGAAACACCAAATCACAAAATATTAATATGAAAAAAATTTACTTTTCAGTAAACTTGTGACCCGGCTGGGATTCGAACCCAGGACCCATACATTAAAAGTGTATTGCTCTACCAGCTGAGCTACCGAGTCGGCCACAATTAATAATGATAAATATAAAATTAAATTTTAATTTTTCAATATTAATTATTTCAATTTTTCTGCAGTGTGCCTGCGACTGGACTCGAACCAGCACATCCTTAGGAAACCACCCCCTCAAGATGGCGTGTCTACCAATTTCACCACGCAGGCAATTAAATTACAAAACTCTAGTAATTTATTGCTTGTGACCCGGCTGGGATTCGAACCCAGGACCCATACATTAAAAGTGTATTGCTCTACCAGCTGAGCTACCGAGTCGGCCACTTATTCATCAAGTTTTCATTTAAGTAATGTCCCTTGTTTTAAGTGGTGCAAAGATAGGACTTTTTTCATTATCTCAAAACTTTTTTGCAAATTTGTTTAAAAAAAATTCATGATAATTTCACTGGTAGGATACATGGGAAGTGGCAAATCTCACATTTCCAAAATATTAAGCGAAAAATTAGATTTTAAACTAATTGACCTCGATAAAGAGATTTCTCGAAGAAATAAATTAACTATTCCTGAAATCTTCGAGAAAAAGGGCGAGATCTACTTTAGAAAGCTGGAAAGAGAGGCGTTGGAGGAAATTCTGGCAACAGAGGAAAACGTGGTTTTAAGTCTGGGTGGAGGCACTCCGGTTTATTATAATAATATGGAAATTATCAACCACAATTCTAAAAGCTTTTTTTTGAGGGCTTCCATTAATACATTGTCTGAAAGACTTTCAAAACAAAAGGAAAAAAGACCTTTGATCGCCAATATTTCTGAAGAAAACCTTTCCGAATTCATCGCCAAGCATTTATTTGAAAGAAATGAATTCTACAGCAAGGCTCAGTTCAACATCAATACAGACAACCGGGAGCCGGAGGATATTGTAAATGAAATAATAGAAAAGCTCTATCTCTAGAGCTTTTTAATCTTCTTTTTCTTCAGAATCGTCGCCGGTTTCACCAAAAAAATCATCCCAATCGGTAAAATCTGAAGCGATATCATTTTCTACATATTCATCCATATCTCTCCTGTCTTTTTTGGTGGGTCTTCCTTCTCCTTTTATTCTGTAATAGTCCTGAGACATTTTGCGCATTTTTAATAATTCGTATTGTTCTTTATCGGTGACATCCTTTATATGAAGGGGCACCAGCTTGGCTCCTATTCTGCTTTTCGGGATCTGGATGACTTTAATTTTATAATCAATCTGATTTTTTCTAATTTTAATAACATCTCCTTCTCTTACCTCTTTTGATGACTTTACGGTAGACTCTCCTATGGATACTCTGTTTTTCTTAATCTCCTCAGTTGCAATGCTTCTCGTCTTATAAAAACGAATACTCCATAAAAATTTATCTATTCTCATAATTTTTTATACTTTTGTCGTTATATTATTTGTAAAGTAATTAAAGTTTTTGAAATGAAAAAAATATTTTTATATATCCTTGCCGGATCTCTTTGTTTTTCTGCCTGTAAAAAGGATGATGATGTGGAAACTTTTGTAGAACCTGAAGATATAGCAGTAAGAAATTCATATGATGACCAGGCGATCCAGAAATTCATGGATGAAAATTATCTGGATACCCAAGGAAATATAAAGGCATTTAGCACGACGGATACAGTGGATGACAACTACAAAAAATTGTCTCAGCTTAATCCTGTTACACTTCCTTCAGGAGTCATTTATATCGTAAGAGACGGGGCACAGCCGGCAACGGGTGTTACCATAGAACCGGATGCTAAAACTCAGGTTAAAACAATGATCAGAGCCAATTATTACCTGGCAACGAATACCGATGGCAATGTAGCTTTTGGATCAGTCGGAACGCTTTTAAATACCATTAATGGTTCGGGCTCGCCGGTGACAGATCCGATGTTCTATTATGTTAAAAATGCTATACTTAATAATTCAAATAATACGGATATTCAAAAGCAGAGAAGCTATTATGAAATTGAAGGTCTTCAGGAAGGCTTAAAATATTTCAAGGGTTTCCAAAATATGTCAGATGGTGATCCTTACAACCTTCAGGGAGTAATTCTTGTTCCATCTAGAGCTGCTTTCGCAAGAAACCCACACTATAATTACACCGGGTTTTCTCTTCAAAACAACTGTTTTATCTTTAATTTCCAAATCTATAAGGCGAATGTAAGGCCTACAGCCGACGAATAAAAAATATAAAGCGCTTCAAAATTGAAGCGCTTTTTTTGTTTTAATACATTTAAAATTAAGATAATTAAGATCTGGCTTTCTGCTTTACATTTCCTAAAATATCAGGGAAATAAAGATCTGCCAAATGGTCGAATTCGTCACCGCGCATGAACATTGTTGCATCTACTTCTTCATAAGAGCTTTTCCCGGCTGCTGCAATAAGTTCATTACACATATGAAGTGTATTTTTATGAAAATGATACACTCTTTCTGCCTTATCTGTCACATCAAGCCCTTTAATTAACATTTTGTCCTGGGTAGCAACACCTGTCGGACAATTATTGGAATTACATCTCAAAGCCTGAATACAGCCCAGTGAAAACATAAATCCTCTCGCATTATTACACATATCTGCCCCCATTGCGACAGCTCGCAAAATATCAAGACTTGTAAGAACCTTTCCGCTGGCAATGACTCTTAATTTATCTCTTAAATTATAATTTTTAAGCGTTCTGTTCACGAAAATCAAAGCTGGTTCCAAAGGCATTCCGACACCGTCTGAAAACTCCGGTGGCGCCGCTCCTGTTCCCCCTTCTGCTCCGTCAATAGTTATAAAATCAGGATAAATTTTTAATACATTCATCTGAACACAGATGTCTTCAAATTCTTTCGTATCCCCAATACAAAGCTTAAATCCGACCGGTTTTCCTCCTGAAAGCTCTCTTAACTGCTGCACAAACCTCAACAGTCCTGGTGCATCAGAAAAAGCAGAATGCGATGGCGGAGAAATGATCGTCATTCCCGGTGTGACGTGACGTATCTTTGCAATTTCCGGGGTATTTTTCACTCCCGGTAAAACCCCTCCATGACCAGGTTTTGCCCCTTGTGATAATTTAATTTCAATCATCTTCACATTCGGAAGATTGGAATATTTTGAAAATAATTCGGGATTAAATTTTCCTTCATCGTCCCTGCATCCGAAATATCCTGTCCCGATCTGCCAGCAAAGATCGCCGCCTTCCAGATGATAAGGTGAAATTCCTCCTTCGCCCGTATTGTGATAAAAATTTCCTTTTTTAGCCCCTCTGTTTAACGAAATCTGTGCTCTGTCGCTCAAAGATCCAAAACTCATGGCTGAAATATTAAATAAAGAGGCGTGATAAGGCTGAGTACATTGTTCCCCTCCTACCCAAACTCTCGGAAGTTCTTCCGCAGGAGATTTTGCATAAATGGAATGTTTAATTCCTTCATATTTTCTATGATTAACTTCTAATTGTGTCCCAAAAGCGACCGTATCACTCAGGTTTTTGGCACGTCTGTACACCGCAGAACGCTGGTTTCTTGGAAAAGGTTTTCCGTCGGTTTCTCTTTCAATGAAATACTGCTGCATTTCCGGTGAAATACTTTCAAAAAAATACCTGAAATAGCCAACTACAGGAAAGTTTCTTAAAATTGCGTGTTTCGTTTGATAGGCGTTGTACACGCCCAAAGCATAGAAAGCGGACAACAGAATCGGTATCCAATAATGCGCTCTGATCAGTAATGCGACAATCCAGGTAGCAATTACTAATACAATCCCCCAAGATAAAAACTTATCTCTCATGAATGTAAATATTTAAAAAGTTAAAACTAAATTTAGTGGAATTTTTGCAAAGAACCTATGCTTTTGCTAAAAAACTTTCGTAAGAAGATTGCACAGAAACCGTGCCATCTGACAGTATTTTTTCTAAATTCAAGAATTCGATCTGGTTCACAGATGCAGGGTCAAAATCTTTCTGGACTCTCACATAATTTTCTGTGAAGCCGAACATTTTTCCGTCTTTATTTTCGTGTTCCCAAAGTACGGGAAGCGTTTTCCCCAGCTGGGTTTGGTAAAATGCCATCTTTTTCTTTTCAGATAAAATTCTAAGCATTTTGTTTCTTTTTTTTCTCTCAGGAATCGGTACTACACCGTCCATTTCTGCTGCTTCCGTATTTTCTCTTTCAGAATAGGTGAAAACGTGCAAATAGGTAATCGGAAGCTCATTCAGGAAATTATAGGTTTCCATGAATCTTTCTTCCGTTTCACCAGGAAAACCGACGATCACATCCACACCGATAGCGGCATGAGGCATCACTTCACGGATTTTATTAACTCTGTCGTTATATAATTTTGTTAAATAACGACGTTTCATTTTTTTCAATAAATCATCACTTCCCGATTGTAACGGAATATGAAAATGCGGAACAAAACTTTTGCTTTTAGAAACCAATTCGATACTTTCATCTTTCAAAAGATTTGGTTCGATAGATGAAATCCTGATTCTCTCGATGCCTTCAACCTGATCAAGCTCAGAAATTAAATCTAAAAAAGTATGCTCGTGTCGTTTGTTTCCAAACTCACCTTTTCCATAATCACCGATGTTTACTCCTGTTAAGACAATTTCTTTGATGTCTCTTGCCGCAATTTCTTTGGCATTTTTCAGGACATTTTCAATGGTATCGGAACGGGAAATCCCTCTAGCCAAGGGAATCGTACAGTATGTACATTTATAATCACAACCATCCTGAACTTTCAAAAAAGCTCTGGTTCTGTCTCCGATGGAGTAACTTCCGATAAAGAAATCGGTTTCTTCAATTTCACAAGAATGAACGATACCCTCACTTTCGGATTTCTCCAAATCGTCAAGGTAGCTTAAAATATTGAACTTTTCTTTGGCTCCTAATACCAAATCAACCCCTTCGATCTGTGAAATCTCTTCAGGTTTCAACTGTGCATAACATCCGACAATCACCACTAAGCCTTCAGGATTGGCTTTCATGGCTCTTTTCACGTGAAGCTTACACTCACGGTCTGCGTTTTCCGTTACTGAACATGTATTGATGACATAAATATCCGCTTTTTCATCAAAACTTACCTTATCATAACCTGCATCTGTTAATTGACGGGCAATAGTAGATGTCTCCGCAAAATTTAATTTGCAGCCAAGGGTGTGAAATGCGGCCGTTCTGTGAAAAGTTGACATTTTGACTCCTGAATTTAATGGGTGCAAAGATAGTAATTTTAATATGAATTCTAAATTGATTCAATCTATTGCTTAAATTCATCCCGTACTTCAGGACTATTCTGGTAGCAGACAGGCGAAGAATTTGGATGAATATCCCTTCCTGAAAACTTGTTTTTCATTGCAGAATTAAACTCCTGTGATTTGTTTCTTGCGATGGATAATGTTTCCCAATCTTCATTTTTAATCATTTTTGCGATGAAAACAATCTGCCCAATATGATAAGGATAATGTGCCAGTTGCCGGAAAACCGCATCAATCACCGAATGCGCCTCTCCTCTGATGTAGATCGTTGAAGATAAATTTTCATCATTAAGCTGATCCAGGGCATTGAAAAAACATTTCCAGCCTTGTTCCCAGTACTCCAGTACTTCCTGTTTGTTTTTAAAGGTATTGACAAATTCTTCGTCACGGTTTCTCCAGGATTTTTCGCCGTCTTCCGTCAAAAAATTGGTCCATCTCGAAAGCATATTTCCCGCAATATGTTTTACAATAACTGCAATGGAATTGCTTTCTTCATTATACTGCCAGAAAATCTGTTCGTCCGAAAGTTGTTCAAATGATTTGTCGCCAAGATTTTTGTAGTATTCAAAGCGTTTTATGAATAGATCTTTCATAATTTTAATTTGATGATCTAAGTTAAAAAAATTTCATGGAAGTTGTACGTCATCGCGAGGAGTGTTATGACCAAATAATTTATTTAATGATAAAACAAAAATTGAGATTGCTTCGCTTTGCTCACAATGACATGAACTCATGAAAAACAAAAACCGCCACAAGCACGACGGTTTTTTATAATTTATTTTAAAGCTTAATCTCTGTTTTTCACCATGACCCATCCGGAATATTTGAATAATGTATTCTTTTTATCATGTTCGTTCCATGTTACGGAGTACCAGTATGTTCCTGTAGGAATCTTTTTGCCGGCGACCATTCCGTCCCATTTGTAATTATTACTTTTGTCGGCCTGGAAAATTTTCGTTCCGTACCGGTCAAAAATATTGAATACCAGATTTTGTTTGTTGCCCAATGCCGAATAATCGATCACATCATTGATTCCGTCTCCGTTTGGCGTGATGACATTAACCAAGTTTGGTACGACAATCACAACATCAATAGGCTCGCAGTCGTAAGCATCTTTCACAAAAATATGATTATCACCGCGAGGAACATTATTGAACACATTAGAATCCAGCCAGTTGACTGCATCCATAGAGTATTTGTATGGTGGTGTTCCACCCGTTACATTTACCGTTACCGTATTGTTGGCAATATCAATTACTGAAATTACAGGCTGCTTGGAAGGATAAACTTTTACAATTTGTCTTGTAACACATTCTCCCGTTTTCAGATCTACCCAATAGGTTCCGACAGCCACATTATTGATGGTCTGAGTCGTAGCACCCGTACTCCATAAATACCCTGTGAATCCCGGACCTGCATCTAAAGTTGTTGTATCTTCTATACAAATAATTTTGTCTTCCAACACAGTAGAATAAGTCGGAGGAAGCACAATTAAAGTAACTTTAGCGATACCGTAACATCCGTTTCCGTTGATCACTTTTATGAAAATTACGCCATTCGGAGCTATGTAAGCTGTAGGATTTAGAATTTCATTCGTTCCATTTTCGGCATCTGCCAGCGACGGATAGTATTTTTTAGTCCCGCTTTGTGTTGTTACCGGGGCAATCGTTAAATTAAATAAAGCTGTTGACGGTTTTGATTCAATAAAACATGACCTTAAAGTCGCTTCCGTTACCACAACTACCGGATAGAATTTCAGTGAAATTTCTGCGGTGGCCGTACATCCGTATTGAGAAATGATTTTCACATAAACTGTTCCTTCTGCAGATACAAAAGCTGTAGGCGTAGTAATTTCATTAATACCAGCATTAAGATCAGCAATAGAATTATAATATTTTTTTATCGCCGTAGGATCAGAAAATACTGCCGCCGATGTAAGATCATATGTTGCTACTCCGGTATTGTTATTATTACAACTATAAAGACTGACATTAGTTCCTGTAATAGTTCCTTGTTTAAATTTAAACAGACCTACCTGCCGGCAAGAATTGATCGGATTATTAGGATTCGCAGGATCTACATAATGAATACTGTAATAATAGGTCGCAGTTGTACTGATAGTCTGAGGTGTCAATATCGGATTCGCCCCTGAAAGCGCATCATTGGAAGAAGTGTGATAACTGATCAGGAAATTCGAATTCCCGTTGATAATACCCGCTGATAAAGAATTGAAATTAAAAACCATAGGATTTTCGCAAATAATCACTTCTCTCGGATCTGCAGGATTTGCCGCAGGAACTCCCGGCGGAACAAACGGCTGCGTCTGTATAGTAGGATCTGTGAACGGTGAAGCCAATGTTGCAGTACCGCCCCACGTTAAAGAAAACGGCGCCATTGTGTTGCTTCCCGCTCCTACCCAGTTGTCTATGTACAAATAATAGGTCTGGCCAGCGAGAACATCCATATATTTACAATAAGGAGTAAGAGAACCACCCGCCGCGGTTAAAAGCGTACTTGTCATATTCAGTCCGGTATTTGCTCCGATTCCGAGAACGGTTGCAGCATTACAGCGTATCGGTGATCCTAAGCTTCCGCAGGAAACATTCGGGCCGTAAATCGCCCAGTCGTAATCGGCATTCGGATCGGTAGGAACCAGATCAAAAGTGAGTGTCCCTCCGGTAGCTATAGTGATTCTGTACCATATCGAATTATGCTCGCCCGTCGTCAGACATCCTCCCAAATTCTCATTTACAGCACCAATTCCTGTCGGGGAATAGGTAATATTCGAATTTCCACAAACCTGAAGTGCAGAAGAACAATCTGCCTGTGAAAAAAATAATTGTGAAACCAATAAGTAAAAAAACAGTAAATTTTTCTTCATATGTTTTTTCAATTTAATTATTATTTAAATGATGTAAAACAGTGTATATCAAATATAAAACATTTTACATCAATAGCAATGTATTTCTGAAAAATAATTCATCAAAAATTGAAAAATAATGAATTTTTATCAATAATTACTTGATACTCGTAATATTTCCGCAGAGGTTTTCGAGATGGAAAATCTTATGAAAAGGACTTTTTACCTGCTGCAAATGTTCCTTATCCTGGATAAATGTATAGCGCGACGCCAGAGAATTCATATCTGAAACAATAACCAGCCAGCATTCATCAACCGTATTGTCGTAGTAAGGAAATTTTTCGTTTTTCTTTTCGATAAGCTCTAAAATTTTCTCTGAACAAAGCTCATCAAACAGATTCATATTGTATTCATAGGTGATGAAAACATTTCTACGATGGACAGATTTTCGTAAACTTTTAACACATCCGAAAGGTTTTCCTCTTTTAATGCTTTTATAAATATTTAAAATAATTTCTTCATGGCTTTCCAATGTATCCAGCTTAATATTGGTGTGAAATTCTAAAAAATAAACACCACGATATTTCGTAGTGTCTTCTTGTTCTAACAATATTTCTGCCTGACGGAATATTTTATTTAAGTTGCTTTCAACCTTCTTCATTTCAAGGTGATTGATCACTTCTGTCAATTCAATACCGATCTTTTTGTCGTTGAATTTTGCGATAAAGTCGGGACTTTCGCAGGTAAGGTTTTCAAACTGTACTTCGGGAAAATGGTGCATAAAAGAATTCAGCAGTAAAATTTCAGATTTCTTCTTATACTTTTCACGATCGTGAAGCGAAGATTCGTCTATTTTACGGTGATACTTCTCTATCGGCTTTTTTTTCAAATGTCGATTCAGATAGTATAAACTGAGATTCTTGATCAGATCTTCGTCAGAAAATGCCTTTTTCATATCTCCCGTTTTTGGTGTTTCCAAATTACCGTGAAACCGAGATCTCACGCCACAAAGTTTTTGATTATCAAAAATTTATAGCTTAAAGTTAAGTAAAAAAACTATTCAATGTATACTTTTAAAATAATTTATCACATAATTAATATAAAGTTTATTTTCATAATTAATACCTTTGCCCCTTCACAAATAAAATTGCGATTCATGGATTTTAAAAATTTTAAAATACCCTTCAGCATCAATCCACAATATTCTAAAAAAGTAGCCTATTTTTCGATGGAATTTGCCATTGAACAGGTCTTAAAAATATATTCCGGAGGTCTTGGATTTTTGGCAGGATCCCATATGAGAAGCGCTTACAACCTTAAACAGGATCTTATAGGAATCGGCATCCTGTGGAAGTTTGGTTACTATGACCAGGCGAGAAATCATGATCAAACCTTGCAGCCGACATGGACGAGAAAAATGTACAGTTTCCTTGAAGATACAGGTATAAAATTCCAGATTGAAATTCACAGCGCTCCGGTTTGGGTGAAGGTTTGGTATCTTGATCCTGAGATTTTCAACACCGCTCCGATGTTTTTCCTTTCTACCGATGTTCCTGAAAATGATCATGTTTCAAAAACAATTTGCCATAAATTGTACGATGCCAACGAATCAACAAAACTGGCTCAATATATCCTTCTTGGAAAAGGCGGCGCGAGATTATTAGACGAGATGAACATTGAAAGAGATGTTTACCATTTAAATGAAGCTCACGGACTTCCTGCAGCCTTTCATTTGCTGAAAAAATACAATGGAGATGTAAAGAAAGTTAAAGAAAAATTATATTTCACGACGCATACGCCTGAGGAAGCCGGAAATGAAAAACATAATTTAAGACTATGTTACGACATGTCCTATTTTTCAGGGTTCAGCATGGAATATGTAAAAAATATCGAAGGTTCTGATGACGACCGTTTCAACCACTCTCTTTGTGCTTTGAAAATGGCAAAAGTAGCCAACGGAGTTTCTCAGCTTCATGGTGTTGTTTCCAGAGCGATGTGGAGCAAATATCCTGGAATTTGTGAAATAAAATCCATTACCAACGCCCAGGAATTCAAATATTGGTCGGACAAGCCTTTGTACAACGCCAAAGACGAGCACAACAGTACCTTATTCGATTATCGCAAAAAGCATTTGAAGAAAAGACTTTTCGAAATTGTTGCAGACCAGACGGGAAATTTATTCAATCCTAATGTTTTCACTATTGTCTGGGCAAGAAGATTTGCCGGCTACAAGCGCGCTGACCTCCTTTTACACGATAAAGACAGATTTTATAAATTATTAAATCATCCTAAATATCCGGTGCAGATTATTTGGGCCGGAAAGCCTTATCCGATGGATTATTCTGCAATTTCTACCTTCAATTCGTTGGTTGAGGAAAGCAAAAATCATAAAAATATGGCGGTTCTTACAGGATACGAACTTTCTTTAAGCAAATCATTAAAGCAAGGTTCTGATCTTTGGCTTAATAATCCGAGAGTTCCGAGAGAAGCTTCAGGAACTTCAGGAATGACTGCGGCTATGAACAGTTCTGTAAATCTTTCCACAGACGACGGATGGATCCCTGAGTTTGCAAAACACGGAGAAAATTCTTTCGTTGTTCCAAAAGCAGATTACAACAATATGAGTATCTACGAACAGGATAACTATGATTTAAATAAATTATACGAAATTCTTGAAAATGAAATCCTTCCGACGTATTATGACAATCCGGATCAATGGAGAAAGATTCAGTATAACTCGATGAATGATGTGAAAGACCAGTTCAACAGTGATAGAATGGCTGATGAATATTATAAGGTGCTTTATAATTACGAAGGATAAGTTTGACAAGGGAAGCTAAGAAACCCAATATCTTTTAACCATTTAAGGAAATTAAGTTATTAAGGATTATTAAGCTTGCTACGCTTAAATTTGTAATCAGAATGATTATCTTAATTGCACTTAACTTCTTAAATACCATCTTAATGGTTCAAAAAAAATTAAATTATTATTTAAAAATAACAAAAACACGGCTTGAAAATTTCAAGCCGTGTTTTTTTGATCAATCTTTTTTCTTTTTCTCTTTAGGCACTTTCAAACCTTTTTCTCTCGCTTCAGAAATACCGATGGCTACTGCCTGTTTTCTGCTTGTCACTTTCTTTCCGGAAGAAGATTTTAGTTTTCCTTCCTTGAACTCGTGCATTACTTTTCCTACTTTGTCCTGAGCTTTTTCTGAATATTTTGTATTGCTCATGATAAAAAATTTTTAAGATTTTAAAAGGGAAACCCCAATTTCATATACTTTAGCATGCTTCAAATATTTTGAACGCTCTCTGGAAGTTACCGATTCAAAATGATCATTTTTAATCACGATAATCGGGTCTTCTGCATTTTCTATTTCAAAGTTGGCCAGATATCTTTCATCCGGCGGAGATTGCTGTTGTCTTGCTTTTATTTTCTGCAGCTCATCTGCATATTTTCGGAATCCCGGGTCAGATGAATGGATAAACTTATATTCGTCGCCCGCATCTACACAATAATGAAGTTTTTTTTCAAGCAAATGAGCTTCATCGCAGATCTCCGGGTTATCATTACCATCCTTAAAGCCTACTTCCACCAAAGTTCCACCTTTTTTCTGCGCACATTCTTCGGCTTCTTTAAAGCTTGAAAAACCTGTGTAAACTATCTGATCGTTTAAAACATAACGGTTCAGCTTCTGGTTGAATGCATTCGTTTCCATAATTATTATTTGATTTGATTACCCGTTATAGTATTCAATTCTTTTGCCAAAAGTCTCGTTTTAAAAAGCTTTTTTTAGCATTTATAAAATTATTATATTTGAGATCTTTTAAATTTAGTAATGAAAAAATTCATATTAACGCTTACAGTTGCTGCAGCATTTCAAAGTTTTTCAGCACAGGAGATCACTTTAGATAAAATTTATTCAGGATATTACCGTGGAAAAGGCATTGCCGGAATCACTTCCATGAAAAACGGTGAAAATTATCTAGTTATTGAACCTACAGGAATTGCAAAATATTCTTACAAAACTTCACAAAAAGAAGGAAACATTGTTGACGGACAATTTGAAAGCTATGAGTTTTCTGATGATGAGTCAAAGATCCTTTTATTAAAGGAAAGTGAGCCGATTTACAGACATTCTTTCTTGGGGAAATTTGATGTTAAGGATTTAAAATCGGGAAAAGTAATCAGCCTTAATGACGGAAAAAACGTTCAGGAGCCAAGATTCTCTCCGGATGCTACGAAAGTCGCTTTCATTTCTGAGAATAATTTATACTATCAAGACTTAAACTCAGGAAAAATTACACAAATAACTGAGCATGGCGTTAAAAATAAAATATTAAACGGACTTGCAGACTGGGTGTATGAAGAAGAATTCGGACATGCAAGATTGTATGAATGGACAAAAAATTCGGATGCGATCGTTTTCGTAAAATTAGACGAAACAGAAGTTCCGGAAATTTATATTCCGATCTACGGGAAATCGCTTTATCCAAAAGAAATGCGTTACAAATACCCGAAAGCAGGGGAGAAAAACTCTGTCGTTTCTGCACATATTTATCAACTAAACGATGGGAAAAAGACGAAAGTTAATTTAGAAAATTTTAAAAATTACTATATTCCAAACGTTGTACAGACTGCAAAACCTGACGAAATTGTTTTAATAACTTCCGAGAGAGTGCAAAATGCGTCTGATGTTTTAAAAGTGAATACAAAAACAGGAGAAGTAAAAAAACTCTTCACCGAAACGGATGAAAAATGGATCGATACCGACAGCCCTACCCTTGAATTTTTAGAAGATAATTCTTTCCTTTGGGGTTCTGAAAGAGACGGACACCGCCATTTATATTGGTACGACAAAGACGGGAAACTGAAAAAACAGGTAACAAAAGGCGATTGGGAAGTAACTGATTATTATGGATTTAATCCAAAATCAAAGGAAATTTACGTTCAGACAACAGAAAAAGGAAGCATCAACAAGGTTGTTTCTAAAATCAATATTGAAAACGGAAAAGCCCAGCTGATCTCAAACGGAGAAGGAAATAATTCTGCAAACTTCAGCAAAAACTATAATTATTTCATTGAAACATCTTCTACCGCTGCAAAACCTTACACGTATATTTTAAAAGACGGAAACGGAAAAGTGGTAAAAGAACTTCAAAATAACAACGACCAGCTTCAAAAATTAAAAGCTGATAATTTCGTTGAAAAAGAATTCATTACCATTCCGAATGAAGCCGGAGACCAGATGAATGCATGGGTAATGAAGCCGAAAAACTTCGATAAAAACAAGAAATATCCATTATTCATGTTCCAATATTCCGGGCCGGGATCTCAACAGGTTGCTAATTCTTGGGATAATGGTAATACCCTATGGTTTAATCATTTGGTTCAGAAAGGATATATCGTAGCTTGTGTTGACGGACGTGGAACGGGTTATAAAGGGGCTAAATTCAAGAAAGTAACTTACATGAATTTAGGGAAATATGAGATTGAAGATCAGATTGCAGCAGCAAAATGGTTCGGAAATCAATCATACATCGACAAAACAAGAATCGGAATGTTCGGATGGAGTTTTGGAGGTTATATGACCAGCTTGGCTATGACAAAAGGAGCCGACGTTTTCAAAGCCGGAATCGCTGTAGCACCGGTTACCAACTGGAGATATTATGACACGGTTTACACCGAAAGATTCATGAGAACACCTCAGGAAAACCCTGATGGATACGACAAAAACTCTCCTACTAAATATGCTAATTTATTAAAAGGGAAATTCTTAATGATTCACGGAACAGCCGATGACAACGTACATTTTCAAAATTCTATGGAATTCTCGGAAGCTTTGATTCAAAACAAAAAACAATTTGATTTCATGGCGTATCCTGACAAAAATCACGGGATTTTTGGTGGACAGACAAGACCGCAGCTGTATCAGAAAATGACTGATTTTATTTTGGAGAATCTTTAATTTATATATTTAAAAAGTCGTTGTTAATTAACAACGACTTTTTTATTAGTAAAAATGAAAACTTCGGTTATCAATAATGGTGACAAGAAAAATTTTATCATTTATTTCCTGATAGATTAATGAATTGTTTTCATCAATAATACATTTTCTTAAATTAAGAATTTTTGATTTCGGACAAATTGTAACATGATTTTTTAGATTATCAGTCAATTTATTAAAATGATTTTCAAATCTTTCAACTTCTTTTGTCCAGTTTTCAAACAAATAATCAATTACCTTTAAATAGTTTTTTAAAGTTTCTTCAGACCAAATAATTTCCATCATTATTTCTTTGAAGCAATATAATCCTTGATTTTCTTTTGGGCAGATTCATGACTCAGAGTTTTTTCATTTTCTATATCATCAATTCCTTTTTTAATTGATTCTCTCTGAGGTTCAGATAAAATTCCTGACCAATCTTCAGCATTTGCTCTAGTGTATTTTGTCTTCAAAAAATCAATAAAATCATTCACTTCTTCGTAAAAATTTTCGGGAAGTGTTCTGATATTGTTTTCTAAATCTTTTAATGTAATTTCCATTTCCTCACCTTTATTTTATCCAAAGTTAATAAAATTCGATTATTATTTTTAAAATTCTATATTTGTGAAATTTGAAATTTATCAACTATGAAGACTAAACATCCTAAGGGATTGCCTTTCCTCTTCTTTACGGAAATGTGGGAGCGTTTCGGGTACTACCTGATTCTCGGAATTTTTGTTTTGTATGTAATTGAACCAACTGGTTTAAAAGGTGGTCTCGGACTTCCCGACAAAACAGCAGACGACATTTTCGGAACTTATATCGCTTTGACTTATTTGACGCCATTTATCGGTGGATTCCTGGCAGACAGAGTGTTAGGATATATCAAATCCATTTATTTGGGAGGAGTTTTAATGGCAGCCGGATACATCGGGATGGGAGTTTTCAAGGATCTGACGTTGTTCTACTCTTCTTTAGCATTGATTATCATCGGAAACGGTTTCTTTAAACCAACAATTTCTACACTTTTAGGAAATCTATACTCCGAGGAACCTTATAAAGCCAATAAAGATTCCGGGTACAATATTTTTTACATGGGAATCAATATTGGAGCGTTTATTTGTAACATTATTGCGGCATTTATGAGAAATAAATTCGGTTGGGGTGAAGCCTTCATCACTGCCGGAGTCGGAATGCTGATCGGTTTAATCATTTTTACCATCGGAAGAAAACATTATATCCATGCGGCTCAAATGAAGCCTGTACAGGAAGGTGATACGAAGCTTTCTGAAATTTTGGTTAAAGTTTTCTTACCGGCAATTATCGCAGGAGCAATTGGCTGGGTAATTCCCGAAAATATCTTTGGAAGTGACAATACTGATGCCTTTATTTTTGCCTGCGTTCCTGTTATTTATTTTTATGCTTCCCTTTATTTTAAGGCAAAACCGGAAGAAAAATCTTCCATCGGAGCTTTGTTATCGGTTTTCTTAATCAGTATGTTTTTCTGGGCAGTTTTCAAACAAAACGGGACAGCTTTGACGAGATGGGCCAATTATTATACCGATAGAAGCGTTCCTGCAGCTTTAGAAAAGCCTTTGGAAGGAATCTATATGGTGGACGGAAAAGGCTATGAAGACAAAGAAGTTTCTGTCTACGACGACCAGTATCAGTCTCAAAAAGACAAGGATGGAAAAACTATTAAAGAAACAGGAAAAGATATTTATTTCAGGAATATTTCGCCCGAACAAAGAGCAGATTTAGAAAAAAATCCTGATAAAAAGGTGTATTTATACAATACAGAATTGTTCCAATCGATCAATCCGTTTTGGGTAATTGCTTTAACGCCGATTGTCGTAGGATTCTGGGCACTTTTAAGGAGAAAAGGAAAAGAGCCTTTGACGCCAACGAAAATTGTTTTGGGATTATTCATTTCGGGATTATCCTGTTTGGTGATGGTTCTCGCCGTTTGGGCCGGAGATAACGGAGCTGTAAAAGTTTCACCTTGGTGGCTGGTTGCAAGCTACGGAGTCATAACAGTCGGCGAATTATGCCTTTCTCCGATGGGGCTTTCATTCGTTTCCAAGCTTTCTCCTGCGAGAATTACCGCTTTGATGATGGGTGGATTTTTCCTTGCAAACTCAGTCGGGAACAAGCTTTCAGGAATTTTGGCAAGCACATGGTACAGCTACGACAATAAAATGAATTATTTCCTAGTAAACTTCGCTTTACTGATATTTGCTACACTTTTAGGACTTTCTATGTTAAAAAGATTAAACAAAATCATGAAAGAAAAAGGACATTAATCCTTATTTATAATAAAGAAAATCAGGCTGTAGAGTTATTCTGCAGCTTTTTTATTTAAATATAAAATTAAAACCTTGCCGAAAACACAAAAAAAACTATATTTGCTAGTCTTAACAAAAATTAACAATAAAAATGGATAATACTGAAGCATTAAGTCCGAAACCGGATGAATTTGTAGAGAATAAGAATTCCAGGCATCCAAAAGGATTATGGGTTCTGTTCGGAACAGAAATGTGGGAGCGTTTCAACTTTTATGGAATGAGAGCACTTTTGACGCTCTTCATGGTAAATTCCTTATTAATAAAAGAAGCTGATGCAGCAATCATCTATGGTGGATTTTTAGCTTTATGTTATCTTACTCCACTTTTGGGAGGTTTCATCGCCGATAAATACATCGGAAACAGAAATGCCATCTTAATCGGTGGATCGCTGATGGCTATCGGGCAGTTTTTGCTGTTCATCAGTGCATCAACATTCTCTGCAGATTTAGGAAGTGCAAAAATGATCATGTGGCTGGCTTTATTCATTATTATTTTCGGTAACGGATTTTTCAAGCCAAACATTTCTTCCATGGTGGGAAGCCTTTATCCAAAACAGGAAAAATCAAAACTAGACTCCGCTTTCACGATTTTCTATATGGGAATCAATATCGGGGCATTTTTAGGACAGTTTATTTGTCCATACGTAGGAGACGTAAAAGATGCTGCAACGGGAGTGAGAGATATTTTCGCCTTCAAATGGGGATTCTTAGCCGCTTCACTTGCTATGGTTATCGGAACAATCACGTTCTTTATCCTTAAAAACAAATATGTAGTAACGCCGGAAGGAAGACCTATCGGTGGATTACCAAAACATAATACCAGTGCAGATTTCGAAGAAGGAGAAACGCAGACTGCTAAATTCTCAGGAAAAGCTTTGGGAATTACAGGAGTTCTATTCGTTATTTTATTTTTCGCTTTCAGATATTTATTGGTAGGAGAATTCGGATTCAATTCTGTGGAAATGGGGCAGTTAATCAAAGGAATTATTTATCCTTTCATTTATGCAGCCGGTATTTCCTTAGCATTCCTTATTATGAGCTCTGCTGAAAATAAAGTAGAAAAACAAAGAATCTGGGTAATTTATATCGTATCATTCTTTATTATTTTCTTCTGGGCAGCTTTCGAACAGGCAGGTTCTTCACTTACCTTCATCGCAGATAACCAGACTGACAGAAACATCTTCGGATGGAATATGCCGCCTTCAATGGTTCAGATTTTCAACGGGATCTTCGTTGTATTATTGGCAGTTCCTTTCAGTTTATGCTGGGATAAATTAAGAGCAAAAGGCAAAGAGCCGGTTTCTCCAATGAAGCAGGCGATTGGTTTGGCTTTAATTGCTTTAAGTTATTTCATCATTGCACACAACGTAAAAGATCTTGGAAACTCGGGATTATTGGCCATCAAATGGTTGATGTTATTATATTTCATCCAGACTTGTGGTGAGCTTTGTTTATCACCGATCGGATTGTCATTGGTAGGAAAATTAGCTCCAAAAAGATTCGCTTCATTATTGTATGGTGTATTCTTTATTTCTAATGCCGCTGGTTATGCATTGGCAGGTTCATTAGGAGCATTGATCCCTGCAACAGGTGATAAATTCTCTAAAGCACAGGAAATCGGAGTAAATCTTCAGGATGTTTTAGATAAAAAAGTGACTTTAACGGCTGATCAGGCGGCGGCATTTGAAAAGGCTCAGTTGCCTATAGCAAACCCTACTTTTGCCGGATTTGAGATCCACAACTTATTCGAATTCTTCATGGTATTCGTGGTGCTTTGTGGTATTGCTTCCGTTATTCTGGCTTTAATTTCGCCAATCTTAAAGAAAATGATGCACGGTGTAAACTAATCCGCATCAATAAAATACAACTAAACCTCTGCTAAGTCGGAGGTTTTTTTTATTTTTGATGTTTATCAAAAATAAAATGTGACACAATGTGTCAAGAATTATACCCCTATTAAAACTTAATCATATACCATTATGAGTTTAACTTTAGACGAAATACAAGACTTCAAAGGAAAATACCCAAGCCAGATCTGGAGCCTTTTCTTCTCCGAAATGTGGGAACGTTTCTGTTTTTACGGAATGCGTGGGATGCTGGTTTTTTTTATGATCTCACAATTAAATTTACATGAAAAAGAAGCTAATCTTCAATATGCCGCAACACAGGCATTTGTTTATGCATTCACTTTTATAGGAGGTCTTTTTGCTGATAAAATTTTAGGTTTCAGAAAATCTCTTTTCTGGGGCGGACTTTTAATGATCATCGGAAGTTTAATTCTGGCAGCAGATCCGCATAAGTTCTTTTTCCTTGGAATTTCCTTTACTGTTGTAGGTACGGGGTTCTTTAAACCTAATATCTCCTCAATGGTGGGACAGCTTTATAAGCCCAATGATTCAAGAGCAGACGCAGGATTTTCACTTTTCTATGCAGGAATAAATCTTGGTGCTTTATTGGGTGGTTATCTTTGTATTACCATAGGAAAAGGAGAAATTCTTACTTCCCTTATCCCAGAAAACATGAGATGGAACGTAGCTTTTGGTTTAGCAGCAATCGTAATGGTTGTGAGCTTAATAAATTTCATTTTCACTCAAAAAAGACTTGGAACAATCGGACTTCAGCCCGGACATCCTATGGCAGAAGTAAAATCTGCTCCCATACCCAAATGGCAGGAATACGGAGTATATGTTTTATCATTAATTTTTATTCCGATCATTATGATCATGGTAGCAAAAACACAGTATACAAACTATTTTATGTATACCGTGGGTCCTCTTACCCTTCTTTATCTTTTCTACGAAATGACGAAAGTAACCCCTTCGGAGCGCAAAAAACTCTGGGCAGCTTTGGTTTTCATTTTATTTTCGATTTTATTCTGGGGAATTTACGAACAAAGCGGAGGTTCGTTGAGTATTTTCGCCGCCAAAAACTTAAATAAAGATCTTCTCGGTTTAGATCCAAATGGTGTAAATAATTCCGGAGGAGCGTTTTTTATTATTTTCCTGGCTCCATTAATTGGGTTGCTTTGGATATGGCTGAACAAAAGAAAAATTGAGCCGAATACGCTCATCAAATTCGGGTTAGGATTTATCTTCCTGGGGTTGGGGTATTATGTATTATTTGCTACAAGACTTTTTGTAAATGCCGCAGGAATTACATCACTAAACTTCTTTACCCTCGCTTTACTCATTATTACTTTAGGAGAGCTTTGTTTATCGCCCATCGGATTATCGATTATGACTAAACTTTCCACTAAAAATCTTCAGGGAATGATGATGGGAATGTGGTTTTTGGCCTCAGCTTACGGACAGTATGTCGCAGGAATCATAGGGGCAAGCATGGCAACAGAAAAGAAAGGGGCATCCAACTATGATGCTTTTATCACTTATACCGATGGATATAAACAATTAGGATTGTATGCGGTAATTGCCGGCGTAGTATTAATTTTGATCTCTCCTTACGTGAAAAAATTAATGCAGGATGTAAAATAAAAATAAGTAAATTATGCTTATTTTTACTTAAATATCAAATTATGAAGAAAATTATAAGCATAATCCTACTTTTTTGGTTAAACTTCAGCTTTGCGCAGGTAAAGTGGATGACCATTGATGAGGCCTTGAAAGCGCAGAAAGAAAATCCTAAAAAAATATTGATTGATTTTTATGCAGACTGGTGCGGACCATGCAAGATCATGGATAAAAAAACCTACGGAAACCAGATTATTACTGATATTTTAAATCAAAATTATTATGCTGTAAAATTTAATGCTGAAGAAAAAAAATCGTTTGAAATTTTCGGACGCCTATTCTCAAATCCGAATATTGAACAAAAAAAAGGAAGAAACTCTTTACATGAATTCACAGAATATATGAATGTGGGAGCAGTTCCGAGTACTGTTTTTCTCGATGAAAACGGCGGACCGATTACCATTTTGCAAGGAGAATTATCGGCAAAAGAACTGGAACCTTATCTGGAATTAATTTCAAAAAATCTTTTCAAAAAAATCCGGACGAGACAGCAATGGGAAGACTATCAGAAGAAATTCAAATCCAGAATTGATGAGATTTAATGATTTTTCTCAGTACAAAAGAATAACACAATTATCTTAAGTTCATTATTGAACTATAAACAAGAAACAATATTTGTAAAAATCTCCGATTTTCATTTCGTGTGATCTTATATTTAAGTTTTAAATTTAAATATAATGTGACTCATTTGTCAAAAAACTTTTGTGATTAAAAGAAAAAGTTTAAACACACTTATAAAAAATCATCAGACTTTCATTTTTTTTTGGAAGTCTTTTTTATTTTACCGAAATTCGAACCTTTGTTTTTTCATTCAACATTTGGATCTCGAAACCCGAATCTCAGATAAAATTGAATCTTGAAACCTCCATAGAATACGTCAAAGGAATCGGTCCCGAAAAAGCCAAACTCATCAAAAATGTGTTGGGAATTTCCACCGTGGAAGATTTTCTAAACTTTTTCCCTATCCGTTATCTGGACAAAAGTAAAGTTCATAAAATTGCCCAGTTAAAAGACGTCAGTACAGACGTTCAATTAAAAGGAAAAATCACAAGCGTTCAGGAAATACAAACGGGAAAAACAAAACGTCTTTCCGCGAAATTCAATGATGATACCGGCACGATGGATCTGGTTTGGTTTCAGTATTCAAAATGGATGAAGGAACAGCTTCCGATCAATCGGGAAATTTATATTTTCGGCAAGATCAATGTTTTCAACAACCAGTTTTCTATGCCACATCCAGAAATAGAAATCGAGGAAAAAAAAGATACAGACAACCGATTAAAACCAATTTATCCAAGTTCGGAAAAATTAACCAAAAGAGGATTAAACCAGAAATTCTTTCAGACCATTTTAAGAAATATCTGCAAGGAAATTCCCAATCTTATCCATGAAAATTTTCCGGATTATCTGATGAAAGCCTTTAAGTTTTTATCGAGACAGCATACTTATCTTAATGTTCATTTCCCAAAAGATATGGAACACTTTGAAAAGGCCAATTATCGATTGAAATTTGAGGAATCTTTCTTTTTCCAGTTGGGATATGGTTTAAAAAAACTTCATCATAAAAGCCATACTGCAGGAAATCCTTTTCCAATTGTAGGCGATCATTTCAATAATTTCTATGAAAATCATCTTCCGTTTGATTTAACAGAAGCTCAGAAAAGAGTTTTAAAAGAAATCCGTTTGGATATGAAAAAGCCCATCCAGATGAACAGGCTTCTGCAGGGAGATGTGGGATCGGGAAAAACGATGGTGGCTTTGTTGACCATGCTTATTGCTTTAGACAACGGATTCCAGAGCTGTATGATGGCTCCCACAGAAATTCTTGCCCAGCAACATTACAACGGAATTAAAGATCTCTTAAAAGAAACCAAAGTGAATGTGAGACTTCTCACCGGTTCGACCAAAGCTGCCGAACGGAAAATTATTCATAAAGAACTGGAAAATGGTGAACTTTCTATTTTGGTGGGAACACACGCTGTCTTGGAAGATAAAGTGAAATTTAAAAATCTTGGATTAGCAATTATTGACGAACAGCACAGATTTGGTGTCGCGCAAAGAGCCAAACTTTGGGCAAAAAATAAAATTCCGCCGCATATTCTGGTAATGACTGCCACTCCGATTCCGAGAACACTGGCGATGAGCTTCTACTCTGATCTCGATGTATCGGTGATCGACGAAATGCCGGTTGGCAGAAAACCGATTATTACTGCTCACAGGCGGGAAAAAGATCGTGCTTATGTGTATAATTTCTGTCGTGAAGAGATTCAAAAAGGCAGGCAGGTTTATTTTGTATATCCGCTTATTGAGGAGTCTGAGACTTTGGATTATAAAAATTTAATGGAAGGCCTTGAGAACGTAATGGATAATTTTTCAAAATATAACGTCACCATGCTGCACGGAAAAATGAAGCCCGATGAAAAGGATGCTGCCATGAATTATTTTGCTTCGGGAAAATCTGAAATTATGGTCGCCACAACGGTAATCGAGGTAGGTGTCAACGTTCCGAACGCTTCTGTGATGGTGATTGAAAGTGCCGAAAGATTTGGGTTGTCTCAGCTTCATCAGCTTCGTGGGCGTGTTGGCCGAGGCGCGGAACAGAGCTATTGTATTCTGATGACTTCCGACAAGTTATCCAGCGACAGCAGAACCCGCATCAAAACGATGGTTGAGACCAATGACGGATTTAAAATTTCTGAAGTAGATATGCAGCTTCGTGGTCCCGGAGATATTCTGGGAACCCAGCAAAGCGGTGTTGTAGATTTTAAAAGACTGGATTTGGTGAATGATTCAGCGATTATTAAAACAACGAAAAATACGGTGGAAAAAATCCTGGAAGCCGATCCTTTATTAACCAGACCAGACAATCAGATTATTAAAAATTACTATTTGAGGAATTATAAAGGAAAAAATAAATGGGGCAAAATCTCATAAAAAAACCGCAAAAAGAAAATCTTTCCGCGGTCCCCCTTATAAAACTGTTATTTTGAAGAAATTACTTTGCTTCTTAATAATTACTTTAATTTTTTTCAGTTTAATATTTTGTGATGTGGTGTGAAAATATTTATATTATTCTGATTATTAAAGCTTTATTCTAATAAAAAAACAAAATGAATTATGTTTCCAACTTGTTTATTATAAAAACTAACTGTTTTTTTTCGTTAAAGGATTTTTTATGAAACGAATAGATATCCTCTAACTACTTTTTAAGTTTTCATGATTGTACCGTTTTGTTTAAAGATCTTCTACGCTTTCTAATTGGAAATTGATATAATTCATTTTGTTTAACTAACATTGTGATTTATATAATTTAGTTTCTAGATGAAACAATTATTTTTCCATTCATTCATTGTTTTTTATATAGCAAATTTGTGTTACAATTCTACAATACAAAAGTGTTAATTATGCAGGATTATTTTTTATATTATTTACTAATTATAAAATTATCACCCTGTTGTGAATATTAACGTAGCAAATATAAAGATTAAATTTCAAACCTGAAAGAAGAAAAGTATTTTTTTCACACCTTCATGATAAAATTATTTTTGTTTAAGCCCGATGTGTGATATTGCCAATTGATTGTAATGATTTCTGAAAGAACTTTTTTCATATCCGCATAATTATCAGGCTTTTTCATAAAAACATTGGCTCCTTTTACAAAAACATCTTCCTCCTCTCCTACTGATAGCTCGTCAGAATAAATGACATTAACCATCTGATCAAATCTGAAATCAATTTTAATCTCTTCCAGACATTCTAGGCTATTTTTCTTCGGAATATCATATTTCATGAATAAAATTTCCGGAATCAATGCATCTTCGCTGTTTAAAAAATTCATCAAATCCCTACCATTGTTGAATATCTGAACCTTAACTCCTACTTTTAAATCTTTAAATATATTTTTAAAAAAAATCTGGTTTCCTTCATCATCATCTACCAGGATTACATTCAGGTATTCCTTATTCATACTGCATTTCAATATTACCGATCATACTTTGCACTTTTCTTCTCTTGGTTACAATTTTATGAAACAGAGAAGGCGTGATTCCTGTCGTATTTTTGAACTGAGTGCTCAGATGTGCCACACTCGAATAATTCAGTCTGTGTGCAATCTCTGTTAAGCTTTGTTTATTTCTGATAATCAGCTCTTTTGCGTATTCAATTTTTTGCAGGATAATAAAATTTTCTATCGAAGTATACGTCACTTCCGAAAACAGATTGGATAAATATCCATAACTGTGATTCAGTTTTTCTGCGATATAAATCGAAGCTTTCACGGGAATAATGTCATTTGAAAAAACCAGCTCCACAATAACATCTTTAATTTTCTGAACTAAAGCTGTTTTCTGACTTTCTATGATTTCTATTCCATAATCTTCAAGATTTTTCTTGAAAATTTTATGCTGTTCCTGGGTAAGCGATTCATAAAATTCTACTTCTCCAAAATTCAGGAGCCGGTATTTCAACCCATGCTCTTTGAGTTTTTCATCCAACACCTTTTTACAAAGCGCATTGAAATCAAATTTTACGTACATTTTCATCCTTAATAAGTGTGTCAAATTTTACGTAAATATAATAAATTATTTCAATAAAAAGTGAATTAGTTATATAAATTTATCTTAACATACTTCAACAAAAAAAACTCCTGCATTGTGGAATACAGGAATTTAAACACTAAGGATGAAAAAAAATATACTGATAAAAAGCTAAGATAGCTTAGAACCAAGCATATGAATGTATTGTTATGAGTGATTTGGTTCTTGTACAAAGTTGCACAAAAATAATAGATCACCTTTTATAGAATTACAGTAAAATGTTACAGAATTTTAAGTCAATTATTTGTGAATTAATAACTCCATTTGATAATCATCCATTACGAAGTTTCGTCCAATATCTAAAACCAATTCATTATATACTCTATACCCTTGAGATTCGTAAAAATTTTTAGCTGAATTCTCTTTATTAACGTTTAAAATAATTCTTCCATCTCCACTTTCGGAAACTTTACTTTTTAAAAAATCCAATGCTCCTTTTCCGAATCCTTTCCCTTTACTTTCGGGAACAAGATAGATTCGGTGAAGTTTTGTTGTCCCCTCTTCATAGCCATGTTCATAGCCGATGAAACCTTCGAAAGAGTTATTATTCTCATCCAAAATCAGATAATAATGATAATTCGGATTCTGAAGATGCTCAGAAATCTCTTTTGTCGAGTACATTTCGCTCAGCATATACTCTATTTGTTCGTTTGAAATTATTCCTACATACGCGTTCTCCCAGGATCTTCTTGCCAAATCCTGAATCAACGGAATATCCTTTTCTGTTGCTTCTATTAATTTCATTTTTATTTTAATTTTTTTAAAGTTTAATGTTTTAAAGTTGATAAAAGACTTTTTACCAGCAAAAAAAATCAATAAAAAAGGGGAAAAGCATTAGACTTTTCACCCCCTTATATGTTTTGTTAATTGTCAATTTTACTTTGCAAATGAATTATAAAATGTAAACAACTTGTTATTAAATTCACAATTGATTATTCGCTTTTCACAATTTTGACCATTCACTTTTTAAATGTTCGCCATTTCAGCTTTAATTTTAGCATAAAGCCCTTCTGAAGCTGGAACTAAAGGAAGTCTTAAATAATTTTTAGTAATTCCTTTTTCAGTCAAAATCACTTTAATTCCGCAAGGATTTCCTTCCGCAAAAATCAATCTTGTGATGTCGACTAATTTATTGTGAATTTCGTAGGCTTCCTTCACTTTTCCGTCGAAAGCCAACTGAACCATTGTAGAAAATTCCTTTGGATATGCCTGTGCAATTACGGAAATCACACCATCTCCACCTGCCAAAGTTACAGGAAGTGTAAATTCATCGTCACCCGAAACAAGAGAAAATCCTTCTGGTTTTTTTCTCAAAATATCAAAATACTGTAAAATATTTGGTGCGGCTTCTTTAATTAAGAATAAATTCGGGAATTCTTTAGCCAGACGTATAGTCGTTTCAGCCTCAATATTTTGTCCTGTTCTCGAAGGAACATTATAAATAATGATATTTTTCCCTGTGGAAGCCAATGCTTTATAATGCTGATAAAGCCCTTCCTGATTAGGTTTATTGTAATATGGAGACACAGAAAGCACTGCTTCAAACGCAGAAAGGTCTGCTTCTTCGATCTGTTTCTTGACTTCAAGAGTATTATTTCCGCCGATTCCCAACACGAGTGGAAGACGTTTATTATTAACCTTAATGACATGCTCAATTACCTGTTTCTTCTCCTCCTCAGAAAGCGTTGCAGCCTCTGCCGTAGTTCCCAAAACAACTAAATAATTGGTTCCGTTTTCAATGTTGTATTCCACAAGTTTTGTCAAACTGTCGAAATCCACGGATAAATCTTCATTAAAGGGTGTCACCAACGCAACACCTACTCCTTTTAAAATGCTCATCTGTTCGAATTATTTTTGTCAAATTTAATAATTTACACCAAGAATTTATAATAAATAATAATGTTTTATTATACATATAATTATATTTGCATATACTAAAAGATATTATGAAATCTCTATGACCGAAATTGTTTTCAAAAACACTACAGGTTCTGGCGATTACGTATGACCTTTAATAAAAATTATTTGCTGCATATGAAAAATAAATTCTTGTTAATAGGAATTGCCCTGACTGCCCTTTCCGCTTGTAAGACGGCTTCTCCGCTGCAGGTGGCGAATGTACAGACTCAGAAAAATATTTCTATTAATAATGAGCTAAAAAATGATGAGGAGTTTGTAAAAATTATTGAACCTTATAAGCAAAAATTGGATAAAGAGATGAATCAGAAAATCTCCCATACCAATACAGACCTTACAAAACAGGGGGACAATAGTAATCTGGGTAATCTTTTAGCAGACTACACCTTCGATGGAGCTGATGAATGGGCGAAAAAAAATCTTCAAAAAAATGTCGATGCCGCACTGATCAATATCGGAGGAATCCGTACAACGATCGGGAAAGGTGATATTCTCCTGAAAAGTGTGTTTGAAGTAATGCCTTTCGAAAATGAAGTGATTATTGTAAAAATGAAAGGAACGGATTTGCAGGGGCTTTTTGATTATTATGCAAAAACTCAGGTGAATAATCCGGTTTCTCATTTGTACATTGAAACCAATAACGGACAATTAACCAAAACTTTAATCAATGGAAAAGCGGTAAATCCTACTCAGGATTATTACATCGCAACATCTGATTATCTGGCTTTGGGTGGTGATAATATGAAATTTTTCGCTAAAGGAGAATCGACCCCGACAGGAATTAAACTAAGAGATCTTTTTATTGATTATTTTAAGAAAAATCCTGAAGTGGTGGCCAACACAGATGTTCGTTTAAATTTTATCGGTAAAAAGTGATGGATAGAAAAAAGTTTTTAAAAGCAATAGGTGGTGGAACTTTAGCAATGGCTTTAGCTCCGAATATGATGATGGCGGAAGAATTAAACATTCTTGATCTGAAATCCACAAAGAAACTAACCATTCTCCACACCAACGACCAGCACAGCAGAATAGAACCTTTTGACGCAAGCTATACCAAAAGTCCCAATCAGGGTGGTTTTGCGAGAAGGGCGAGCTTAATTCAGCAGATCAGAAATCAGGAAAGCAATGTGTTGCTTCTTGATTCAGGCGATATTTTTCAGGGAACTCCTTATTTCAATTTTTTTGGGGGTGAACTGGAGTTTAAGTTAATGTCCATGATGAAGTACGACGCTTCCACCATGGGAAATCATGATTTTGATAATGGTTTGGACGGGTTTTTAAAGGTGTTGCCAAATGCGCAGTTTCCTTTTATCTGTTCAAATTATGATTTTAAAAATACAGTTCTCGACGGAAAGACGTCTCAATACAAGATTTTCAATAAAAACGGAATCAAAGTAGGACTTTTCGGAGTGGGAATTCAACTGGATGGATTGGTTGGCAAAAAGCAATACGGGGAAACTGTTTATTCGGATTCGATTGAGGTGGCTCAGCATTATTCCAACTTTCTGAAAACCGAACAAAAATGTGATCTTGTCATCTGCCTTTCACACATCGGCTATGATTATAAAGATGAACCTAATAAAGTAAGTGATAAAATTTTAGCCGCCAAAACAGAAAATATTGATATTATTCTGGGAGGGCACACTCATACTTTCTTGCCCGAACCACAGACTTTTACCAACAGACAAGGTAAAAATGTTCTGGTCAATCAGGTGGGATGGGCAGGTCTTCTTTTGGGCAGGATAGATTTTTATTTTGATACAGACAAAAACGTAAAACATATTTCCTGGAATAATCAGGTAATAGACAGCAGCATAATAGCATAAGCATGAAAAAAATCTCTTTAATTTCTCTTGGTATTTTAGCATCCCTGCAATTTGTAAATGCACAGAATATTTCTTCAAAAAAATGGACGGATCTGTTTTCGTACAACAACGTTCTTGCCATGAAAGAAGATAATGGAAGACTCATTGCAGCCGCAGAAAACGGAATATTCTATTATACAGTATCAACAGGTGAAATTACGAAGCTGTCGAAAGCCAACGGCTTACATGAAGTGAAAATTTCAGCCTTCGATTATAACCCGCAGACAAAGATCGGGCTGGTTGGTTACCAGAACGGTGCTTTGGACGTTATTGCACCGGACGGAGTTACGTATGTCGTAGACATTCCGATCGCAACAGGATATAATGGAAGTAAAAAAATTAATCATATTTCGATTACAGGAGATCTTGCGGTGATTTCTGTAGGATATGGTGTTTCTATTTTTGACCTTAAAAAGAAAGAATTTAAAGACTCTGCTTTTTTCTTATCCGGAGGAACGTATGAGGCCAGCAACGAAGCAACAATTTTTGGCAATAAAGTGTATGCTGTATCCAATACAGGATTTAAAAGCCATGAAATGAACGTTACTTTCCCTGTGTATTCAACATGGACTGTTGAGATGGCTGGTTCATATAATCATATTGATTCTGAAGGTATTTTAAGTTTCTCATCACCGACTACAGGTTATCTGTACAACGGAGGAGTACCGGTACCGCTTTCACAGGCATTTACAAATGTTCATGATGTAGTGGTTAATTCCAACAACATTATCGTTACCGATCAGAACAGGGTTTATACATTCAATACCAATGGAAATTTCACCAATACCGTAACGTTTGGAGAAGAGTGCAATACCGCGACTACTGTGGGAAGCAGCGTTTATGGCGGAACCATTTTATCAGGAATAAAAAATGAAAGCAACAATTCTTTCAAGCCGGATGGTCCTTATTTTAATTATGCTTATAAAATAAGTTTATTCGGTGAAAACCAACTTTTGGTATCAAGTGGAGGAAGAGAAAACAGATTCAACACTCCTATTAATAACCTAAGAAATCCCGGCTTCTATTATTTCAACGGAATGGAATGGATCTATCCTTCCTACTTTATAGGAAATACAACAAGATTTAATATTCTGGACGTTGTCTCAGATCCCGTAAATCCTGATGATATATTCTTTACAAATTATAACAACTCTACTGGACGTGGTATTTATAAAATGAAATACAATTCCGGAAGTAAAGATTTTACATTCACCAAAAATTATGATTTAGGAACTTCAGACTTTTATACAAGACGTCCTGTAGGTCTTACTTTTGATGATTCAAATAATTTATTTACATCTATAGCCTTTTCCGGAGAAGGTGCTGCTCAGGGACCTTTAACAGCCGTTGGTGCTTATGACAGGGCAACCGATACTTTTCTTATAAAGAATACAACTATTTCAGGTGGTGCTGCTCAAAAACCTTTGTATTATGAGGGCTTATTGTGGATGCCTCTACCCAGGGTAAGTAGCTTTCTGGCATACGACTATAAAAAAACCATCAATACATCTGATGATACGGAATATATCTTGAATCAATCCAATGGTTTTGCATCAAACTCCAATGGAACAGTTTCCGTAGCCGTAGATAAATCCGGTGATGCATGGATAGGATCAGATGCCGGTTTAAGGATTTTACCTAATGCTGCTTCAGAAATTAAAACTCCTTCAACGGCTACTGTAGAACCCATCATTATCGAACAAAACGGTTTGGGTGAAGAGCTTTTCAGAGATTCACAGATCCTTCAGATCGAAGTAGATGCAGGTGATCACAAATGGGTTTCTGTAGATGGTGGTGGTGTGTATTACCTTTCTCCGGACGGACAGCAGACCATTAAACATTTTACCAAAGAAAATTCACCGTTACCGACTAATAGCATTACAGACATTAAAGTAGACAGAAAAACCGGAAAAGTTTATTTTGTTTCCTACGACGGAATTGTAACCTATCAGGGTGATGTTGCAGATGTGACATCCGATTTCGGAAATGTTGTGGTATATCCGAATCCTGTCGTTTATACTCAGTTTAAAGGAAAAGTTACCATTAAAGGTTTAGCGGAAATTACCAATATCAGAATTGCCGACGCAGCTGGAAACGTAGTACATTCAGCGGTGGCAAGAGGTGGATATTACGAATGGGATCTTAATAATCAAAGAGGCGTAAGAGTGGCTTCAGGAGTATATTTTGTACTTATGACAAACGAAGACGGCTCAGATAAAGCTACTGCAAAGATAGCTGTGGTTAATTAATGAATTCACAAAACGGATTTTTATTATCATACATAAAGTACGGAGAGAATGATGCGGTTTTGCATTGTTTTACAGAGGAAGATGGCTTTCAGTCTTATTTTTTAAAGGGAATCTACGCCAAAAGAAATAAGAAAAAAGCCCTGCTTCTGCCATTGAGTAAGTTTAATTTTTCTTTAAATCCTTTAAAAGGCAACGGAATACAGACCATTTCAAAATTTGAACTGGTAAAAAGCAACGATATTTACATGGATATTAAATGTAACTCGGTTGTTTTCTTTATTTCAGATTTTTTAAATCAAAACTTAAAGCACGAAAATAAAAATCCTACTATTTTCTTTTGTTTAGAAGAATTTATTGACGAATTAGAACATCAAAATTATCAGTCGCATTTAGTTTTTTTAATTAAAATTTTAAAAATTCAGGGCGTTGCGCCTTTGCTTAATGAAGGAAATTTCCTCGATCCGGAAACCGGAACTTTTTCGCAAGAACTCACACATCAGCTATTCAGTGAAGACATCTCAACCATCTGGAAAGCCATTCTGTATGCGGAAAATCCGTATGTGATAAAAGTACATTCCACTTTCAGGAAAGATTTTCTGGATAGTGTTCTGGTGTATTATCATTATCATATTACAGATTTCAAAACGCCGACTTCCCTAGAAGTCATTCAACAAATATTTGAATAAATCTTAAAAAATTGTTCAGCAACGCACACTTTGTCAAAGTTTAAAACTTTGACAAAGTTCATTTTCAGCAAAAAATTTCATTTCTCTCAAACTTTCAGAAAAAAATAACCATCCCAATTTCCACCCCGAATCCCGAATCCCGAACCCCAAAACCTCGAAGCCCGCACCTCGCATCACTTCGCATCATCCGGCATTTCCGTTTCCGATTCTGCAATTTCCTTTTTCGAAAATCTTGGCATGAGGATTTTTGCAATCAGTCCCGTCCATCCCGTTTGGTGGGAGGCTCCTACTCCACGGCCATTGTCTCCGTGAAAATATTCGTAAAATAAAATATAATCCTTAAAATCCGGATCCGTCTGAAATCTTGGATATTGACCGTTGACAGGGCGGTTTCCGTTTTCATCTTTTAAAAATATTTTGGATAATCTTTTGCTTAATTCATCTGCAATTTGATCAAGATTCAGGAAATTCCCACTTCCAGTCGGATATTCAACCAGAAAATCCGGACTGTAATAAAAAAAGAACCGCTGTAAACTTTCAATAATTAAAAAATTGACCGGAAACCAAATCGGACCGCGCCAATTGCTGTTTCCCCCAAAAAGTCCACTATCACTTTCTGCAGGAGTATATTTTACGATATAATCGGTGCCGTTTAATTTTAAAGTATAGGGATTTTCTTCATACTCTTTCGATAAAGCGCGAACGCCGAACTCGCCTAAAAACTCATCAGGATTCAGCATTCTGTGAAGCAGTCTTTTCAAGCGATGCCCCCGCAACAGGGAAAGTAAATGCTTAGAATCCTGACCTTTTACTTCCCAGTGGGAAACCAAAGCAGCTAATTCAGGCTTATTTTCCAATACCCATTCCATTCGTTTTTTAAAATTTGGGAGATTTTCAATCATTTCATCATCAATCACCTCAACCGCAAACATCGGAATCAGACCAACAACCGTTCTCATTCTCAAATACATATGATTCCCATCACTGGAAGCCAGCGCATCGTAGAAAAATTCGTCTTCTTCATCCCAAAGACTGAAATGCTCATCACCCATATTGTCGAGAGAATTGGCTATGTAGAGGAAATGCTCAAAAAATTTCATTGCCATTTCTTCGTAAACACTGTTGTAAAGGGCTAATTCCAGAGCAATTCTCATCATATTCAGGGCAAACATGGCCATCCAGCTTGTACCGTCGGACTGTTCGAGGTGTTCTCCGTTCGGAAGCGGTAAATTCCGGTCAAAAACCCCAATATTGTCGAGCCCAAGAAATCCGCCTTCGAAAATATTGTTTCCGTTGCTGTCTTTTTTGTTGACCCACCAGGTAAAATTCATCAACAGCTTTTGAAAAGCACTTTCCAGAAACTCTAAATCTGGCTCGCCTTTTAAATATTCATCAATTTTAAAAACCCTAAAAACCGCCCAGGCATGAACGGGAGGATTCACATCACTGAAATTCCATTCGTAGGCCGGAAGCTGTCCGTTCGGATGCATATACCATTCGAAAAGGAACAATTTGAGCTGATGTTTGGCAAAATCAGGATCAATTATGGAAAAACTTATCGTGTGAAAAGCCAGATCCCAGGTTGCATACCAAGGATATTCCCATTTATCGGGCATGGAAACAATATGTTCATTATTGAGATGTTTCCATTCAAAATTCCGGATTTTTTGGCGGGATTTGGGTGGGGTAATTTCTGCAGGGTCACCTTTCAGCCATTTTTCGACGTTGTAATGATAGAACATTTTGTTCCAGAGCATTCCTGCGAAAGCCTGTCTCTGAACGAGTTTTTCATCCTCTGTTTTTATTCCTTTCTGGACTTCAGCATAAAATTCGTCTGCTTCCTTTTGTCTTGATTCAAAAATGTCATTGAAATCGTCAAATGGCTTTTTTAGCTCTTTATCAGAAATTCTGAATTCAAATATTTTTGTTTCTTTTGATTTAAATTTTTCATTAATAAAAAATGAAGCTTTTGTTCCGAAATCTTTCGGATTAACGGACTGAGAATTTCCATTGACTGCAAAATCATTGATCCCGTCTTTGGTATATTTTGATTTATTCGGACATTGATAAAGCCTCTCATTATTGGTTTCATTGTCACAGAAAAGAACTTTCACAGATTGTTTTGCATAAACATTTTTGATTTCCAAATCTTTATGATTTACTTTTATGGAAGTTGCTTCCTCGGATGTCATTTGGGGTTTGTAATCGTCGTATCCCCAGTTCCATGTATTTCTGAACCAAACTGTCGGTAAAATGACTAGCGGGGCTTCATTTTCGGATTTGTTGATGATGGTAAGCTTTACCAAAATATCATTCTGGCTTTCTTTGGCGTATTCAATAAAAATGTCGAAATATTCATTCTCGTCAAAAATTCCGGTGTCGAGCAATTCATATTCCGCTTCTTCTTTGGTTCTTGTGGCATTTACCGTTAATAAATCTTCATAGGGAAAAGCATTTTGCGGATACTTATACAACATTTTCATGTAAGAATGAGTAGGTGTAGAATCCAGGTAATAGAAATATTCTTTTACATCTTCCCCGTGATTTCCCTGTCCGTTTGTGAGGCCAAAGAATCGTTCTTTCACCATTTTATCCTTTTTATTCCAAAAACCGACGGAAAAAACCAACTTCTGGAAGTCATCACAGATTCCGCAGATTCCTTCCTCTCCCCAACGATAGGTTTTCGCTTCGGCTGTGTCGTGAGTCGTGTAATTCCATGCATCGCCATCTGCGCTGTAGTCTTCGCGTACCACTCCCCATTCGCGGTTGCTGACATAAGGTCCCCATTTTTTCCAGGAAATATCGGATAGTCTTTCTTTTTCTTTCATACTATTTTTGTTGTGAATTTGCGTTGCAAGCCAATTTTGCTGCGCAAGTGAATGGTGAATTTTAAATTCTATTACTATTGACAAGTGAAACGAATTGACAATTGACAAGTGACTTTTCAAGCGACTGCTATTTCTATGATGCCTATTCGCGCCCCGGATTGAACGGCCTGTCTGAGCTCTTTTTGTAAGCCCCGGCAAAAGCAAGGCACAAAAAAGCGAGTAGTGAAAGCCGGAAATGTGCGCCCAAAAACTACCCTCCCGTGGAAAAACTCTCGAAAGTCGTCATTCCGCCGTCTACGAAAATACTCGCTCCGGTAATATAATCCGACAGATCGCTCGCCAGGAAAACCGCCAGATTTCCGATATCCTGCGGCTGCCCGATTCTGTTGTAGGGAATTAAGGTAAGAAGAGAATTCAGTGCTTGCGGAGTATTCCACGCATTGGTATTGATCGGCGTCTGAATCGCTCCCGGACAAATAGAATTGACCCGGATTTTATCTGCTCCGTATTCCTGCGCCAAAGTCTGCATCAGCATTCTGATCGCCCCTTTGCTCGCCGCATAATTGGCGTGACCCGCCCAGGGAATAATCTCATGAACCGAACTGATATGAATGATTTTTCCGCAGGCAACCGAACGTGAAGTATCGATTCCGCGTCGTAGGAATTCTTTGATCGCTTCTCTGGCGCACAAAAATTGCCCGGTAAGATTGACTCCGATCACAGCGTTCCACTGATCCAAAGTCATTTCCGTAAATTTTGCATCTTTCTGAATTCCGGCATTGTTGACCAGAATATCCACCGTCCCAAATTCGGAAACTACCTCCTGAAACATCTTCACGACCTGATCTTCTTTGGAAACATCGCATTGGTAGGTGATTCCTTTTCCTCCGGCATCAGTAATTTCCTTTAGAACAGCATTTGCTTCATCCGTAGATCGTTCCGAAGAGTGATTCACAATGACAACAGCTCCCGCCGAAGCCAGTGATTTTGCTATGCCTGAACCAATTCCGCTGGAGGCTCCTGTGACCACAGCAACCTGATTTTGAAGTGATATTTCCATGTTTTATTATTTGATGTTACTCAAAGTTAGCTGAAAGTATCACGCCAAACATGAAAATTTTGATTAAAAATTTCTTAAAGTTTGATAATTATTAAGTTTTGGCTAAAGCCGTTTTGAGTTTTATTAAATAAACGGGCTAAAGCCCGTTCCTATTGAATCTGAATTCTGTTTTACAGTTTTTTGAACATCAAATATTGCGGTCCGCTTCGGCCGATTCTGGTTTTTCCATCGTAATGGTAACCTGTTTTTACATACAATTCGTACGCAGAAATGTTATTTTGATTAACAGCCAATACAATCTCATCACAATCTTTGAAATGTTTTCTGATAAAATCATCGATCTGCAGCATTGCTTCTTTTCCGATTCCTTTTCCCTGTAGTGCGGGATTTACAGACAATGATCTCAGCAATGTGGAATTGGGATTATCCGTTAGATCCAGCTTGTCTTCCCCGAAATCAAGCACAAAAAATCCGGCTGGTTTTTCGTCATTAAAAATGGTAATGGGGAATTCCAGATCAGTGTTTCGTTCTTTTATTCTTGCCAGTGCAAATTTTGCAGGTGAAGTGTATTGCAACTGTAGTTCATCCAAAGTATAATTTACTTCAGGAAAATCTTCTTCATTAAAAAATTTTAGGCTAACCATAGATTAATGATGATAAATATCTTCATACATTACTCCTGCGCGAATTTCAACCGGTAATTTATTCTCATCCGGAACGATCGGGCAATTGTAATCGTAGGCGTTGTAAGCACAATAAGGCTGGTAAGATTTATTAAAATCCAGAATGATCATATTTCCTTTCGGAATCGTAAGATCCATATATTTTCCACCGCCGTAGGTTTCTTTTTCGTTGGTCGCATCACGGAAAGGCAGGAAAAGATAATTCCTGTATTTTTCCTGTTTGATTAAATCTAAACTTTGATATAATGTAAGTGTGTAAGATTTTCCGTCAATTTTAAATATTGCTTTACCATATTCTCTATAAGATTTTGTTTTCCCGGAAGATGTCGGAAGATCAAACGGTTCAGCGTTTTCTGTTCGGACAAATTTTGCGGTGATTCTGTATTTTGAATTAAACGGAAAAAACGGATGCTCTTTAAATTTTGTAAAATTATCTCCTCGAAGTGGTGTTTCTTTAGGATTCAAATATTCGGCATTGAGCTCTTTCTGGAATTTTTTCACCTCCATTTCTTCTTTTGAAATCTTTTTCTGTGAAAAGAACAGCAAAGGCATTAAAACCAATATCAGAATATATTTCTTCATGAATTTATTTTAAAATAAAAATTAAAGCTATGAATTTTTAATTTTATCTGTGTTAAAAAATGTTTACAAAAAATTGTTGCTTGTTTTTAATACAAAGTCCGCAAGGATTTTTGAACTGTTTGTGGATATCTTTCGTCGGAAAGGCTGAACTACGTTCGTAAACCTTCACTTTATACTCAGCAAATGAAACATCCTATAAATATTTTCTTTATTTAATTAAAATTAGATAAATTTTAAAACGAAAACTAAAAACTTGATGATGGAAAAATATAAATAATCACAATTAAGTTTAAATACTATTAAAGTCCTGTTTTCTAGCATATTTTTTGGACATCTTGAGCAAATTTCATCAATGGACAGAAAGAGTTTCATTAAAAACAGTCTTTTGGCAGTCGGCGGTTTTTATTTTTTACAATCCAATCTTTTTCATGCGGCTCAACCGGCTATTAAACAAGAAAAAAACATCGATGCTCCGATTATTATCATCGGTTCAGGATATGGCGGCGCTGTTTCTGCGCTTCGTCTTTGTGAAGCCGGGAAAAAAGTAGTGATGCTGGAAATGGGCATGAACTGGGGAAAATCAGGAATCCCTTATTCCAATTTGCTGAAACCGGACAAGAGTGCGGGCTGGCTGAAAACAAAAACGATTGCTCCATTTTTTAATATTTTTTCATTAAAGCCTTTTACGGGCGTTCTCGACAGGCTGGATTTTGAACATATCAATATCTGGGTCGGAAGAGGTGTCGGCGGCGGCTCGCTGGTAAACGGCGGAATGGCTGTCACCCCGAAAGAAAGTTATTTTAAGGAAGTTTTTCCCAATTTAGATTCAGATAAATTTTATAATATTTATTTTCCGAGAGCGAGGCAGGAGTTGAAAGTGAATATCATCAGCGAAGAATTTTTAAAAGAATGTCCGTTTTACAAATTCACGAGAGTGGGTGAAGAAGAAGCCCATAAAGCAGGCTTCAAGACGATGAGAATTCCGAATGTGTATGATTTCAGTTATATGGAAAAGGAATATAAAAATGAAGTTCCGCGTTCGGCTTTCAATACGGAAGTGATTTATGGAAATAATCATGGGAAAAACAGTTTAGATAAAACTTATTTACAAAAAGCGCTGGATACCGGAAATTTAGAAATCCTAGACCTGCATTCTGTGGATGAAATTAACGTTAACCAAGATAAAAGCTATACTTTAAAAGTCCATCAGATCGATACTTTGGGAAAAACTATTGCCGAGAAAACTTTCAATTGCAAAAAACTGATCGTTGCGGCGGGAACGATGGGAACTTTAAAATTATTATTAAAATCAAATGCGGTAAATAACCTTCCCATCCCTGAAAATCTAGGAAAAAATTGGGGAAATAATGGAAATTTCATGACCGGAAGAAATTGGGTAAAACCACTTTCGGGCGGAACAGGAGCCAAACAATCGACCATTCCTGTAGCCGGAGTTGACAACTGGAACGATCCGGAACATCCTTTCTTCGCCGAAATTGCCCCGCTTCCGATGGGAATGGATGTGGCGACGGCTTTGTATCTGCAGATTAACAGAGTTGATAAAAAAGGTTCTGTTTATTATGTTGATGATAATTTAAAAGTCAATTGGGATGCCAGTAATACCCAGAAAATGCGAGAAAATGCCGATTATTTCATCAAAAAAATGAATAGAGCGAATGGCGGAACCCGTGCCCATCTTCTTTTTGACAATGGTTTTGGAGCCAATATCTGTTATCACCCTTTGGGTGGATGTGTTTTGGGTGAAGCAACCAACGAATTTGGAAAATTAAAAAATCATGACCATCTTTTTGTATTGGACGGTTCGCTGATCCCCGGAACGATTGGGGTGAATCCGTTTGTGACGATTGTTGCGCTTACGGAGTACTGCATTGAAAATTTAATTCAAAATAATGAATTTGCTTAATATTTTTCCTCCGTGGATTTCATAGATTTTAAGTTTTAAATTATAATGTAAAAAATCACTTTTAAACAAAAACTCCATCATGGTGATGGAGTTTGATACTATATATAAGATTCTGAAATTTTCACCCGATAAATATCCGAAGAATTCCGTTTTATAGATTCTACAAAGAAGCCGCCTTCTTCGGGAATAACCTCCTTTAAATCAAAACTTTTACAATCTGTCGGAAGTCCCGAAAAAATTAATGTAAACCAGAAATCCTGCATAAAAGGAACCGGTGTCCAATTGGGAAAAATAGTGATATTCTCCGCATGAATCAGCCTGCTTCTGTGATCTGATTGATTATCAAAAAGATACGTCGAATGCCAGATTCTGATAAGATTTCCTAAAAACGGTGACGCAGGAAAACAGCAATGTACAATTACCTGCTTTTCCTCTTCCACTTTGGTTTGAAGAGATTCCAGAAGTTCTTTTACGATGATCGGCTTTACGAGTGTATCGGACATAGCTTTTTTGTCAATGGTGAATTGTCAATCATTTTGCAAATATCAATTTTAAAATTCACAATTGGCAACTCACTATTCACTTTTTTTAATATTCAAGTTCTAATATTTCTTTTGTATACTTCCTTATCTTTTCCGTAAGCTCCGGATGATCAGCCAGTTTTTGACCGTAGGAAGGAACCATTTCCAATAGTTTACCTTTCCATTCGCCATGAAGTTTTTCCGGAAAACATCTTTCCAGAACGTTGAGCATAGCGTACACTGCCGTTGAAGCACCGGGAGAAGCACCCAGCAATGAAGCAATCGTTCCTTTTTTATTCACTACCACTTCAGTTCCGAATTCCAGTTTACCACCTTCTTTTTCATCTTTTTTGATGACCTGAACCCTTTGTCCGGCTATTTTCAGTTCCCAGTCGTCTTCTTTGGCATCTTTGATAAACTCCCTCAAATGCTGCATTCTCTGAGATTTTGTCATCGCCACTTGCTGAATAAGATATTTCGTTAAAGGAATATTATGCCACCAGGCTCCGAATAATGATCTTAAATTCTTAGTATTTACACTTTCAGGCAGATCAAGATAGCTTCCTTCTTTTAAAAATTTTGTTGAAAATCCTGCAAACGGGCCGAAAAGAAGTGCTTTTTGTCCATCAATAATTCTCAGGTCCAAATGGGGAACAGACATCGGCGGCGCATCTACCGTGGCTTGTGTATATACTTTTGCATGATGCTTTTCCACCAATTCCTGATTATGACTTACCAGCCACTCCCCGGAAACCGGAAAACCTCCGTAGCCTTCGCTTTCTTTAATATCTGAGCTGTCCAGCAACGGCAATGCATATCCTCCCGCCCCGATGAATACGAAATCCGCTTCCACTTCCTGTTTATGGTTGTGAATCCTGTCTTTCACTTTCATTTCCCAGGTTCCGTCTTCTTTCGGATCGATGTCTTTCACTTCATGATAAAGGAAAACCTCAACATTGGAGTCTTCCAGGAGATGTCTTCCCATTTTTCTGGTCAGTGTCCCGAAGTTGACGTCGGTTCCCATATCCATTTTTGTGGCAGCCATGATTTCGGATTGGTTTCTTTTGCTCATCACCAAAGGAATCCACTCTTTCAGCTTTTCATGATCTGCGGCGAATTCCATGCCTTTGAACAGTACAGATTCCGACATTTTTTCATGGCGTTTTCTTAAATATTCAGCATCTTTTTCACCAAATACCAGGCTCATGTGCGGACAGGAATTGATAAAATCTTTTGGCTCGTGAATATATCCTTTCGTGATCAGGTAAGACCAGAACTGTTTTGAAATTTCAAACTGTTCTGCAATGCTTTCCGCTTTGGAAATATCAATGGAGCCGTCGGGTTTTTCGGGAGTATAATTAAGCTCACAAAACGCTGAGTGGCCAGTTCCCGCATTATTCCAGGCGGCAGAGCTTTCCTTTGCAAACCTGCCCAGCCTTTCGAAGATGGCGATCTCCAGATTGGGATCAAATTCGTGTAATAATGTAGCTAAAGTGGCACTCATAATTCCGCCACCTATTAGAACAACGTCGTATTTTGGTTTCGGCGTTCTGCTTGTAAGCGATTGTGACATAATTTAAATTTTATTATATCAAAGTTCGTGAAAAGTTTTAAAACATACGGTTTTGTTTTGGTTATTTTAACAAGAGAAATTTCATGTTTTTATTAATTCTACCTTACAGATTTTCATTTTGCTGACTTCAAAACATCGATCACCTACCACAAATAAGTATCAAATAACCAGCAATTTAACATAAAATTATTTTTATTAATGTTAAAATTTACATTTAATTAAAATTATTAATGTTTTAATATTATTTTATGAATAATATAAGTTCATTTAAGTTTACATAAAGAAAGTCTTTAATCATAATAGTTTACAGAATTAATTTTAATCAATAATTAGTGAAATTTTTAAATATTTTACATTGAATACTCCAAAACAAGTGAAAAATAACATTTAAAAACGCCTTAAAAATGTAAAATATTCATTTTTCTACTGATTTTTTACGTAATTTGCACCCAAAATAATACGACCTAATGAAATCGTATTAAAATTATTTCGAATTTAAAAAAACAGGGATGAAAATTTTTAACTTGGTGAGTATCATACTCGCCCAACTTCTCTTTTCCCAAAGCGGAAATGTAGGAATCAACACGTCCAATCCGGACAACAGTGCTATTTTACACATTGAAAACTTTAACGGAACTCCGGCGACGGCAACAGCAACCATATCGGGTGGTGTGGTTACAGCCATCAACATTACCAATGGAGGGAGCGGCTACAAGACTGTACCGACCGTTAATTTTTATGATGGAGGATCTATCGTAAACGGAGGATCGAAGGCAAGAGCTACGGCTACCATTACCAGCGGCGTAGTAACGGGAATTACCATAAACAATGGAGGAAGCGGCTATACAAGCATACCTTCAGTTGTGATATCGGGAGGAAATAAGGGACTTTTATTTCCAAGTTTGAATATTGCGAACTTAAGCAGCACCACAACTCCGGTTGCTTCTCCGGCAGACGGATTAATCGCTTTCAACGGTGGGACAAACAGCAACAGCAAGGCGTTACATTTTTTCAACGGTACTATCAATCAGTGGCAAAGTACCATTGATGCAGAAGATACTCCCAAAATCGCGTATATACAATTGACCGGAAATCTGGCTGTATTGGATAATGCCATTCAGGGGGTAAGTGCAAGGCTTTTGCCTAATCCTCTGTCTGTATCGGCGGTTTCTAATATTAATGGATTTAAAGTAGTGCCTAATGACAATGCATATTCTTTGGTGTTACCGCAGGGAAATTATCTGGTAGAAGTAAATCTGAACCTCAACTCTCCCCAAGAAAATCCTTCCGGATTCAACGGAACGGCTCCGTTAACGGGAAGTACCTATTATCTTATGGGATATTTTATGGATTTTTATAATGATACTTATAATAATTCAACGGGAGTTTTCACATCTGGTCCGGCATCGAGAAAGGAAATTCCTATTGTCTCTAAGGTTAGTACCAATCACCTGGCAAGCTGGTCGTATTATTACAGTGTTCCTGCGAATGCCAATGCCAATATTATCGGCGGTCTGAGATTGTACCTCGGAAGAATGCAGGGAAGTACTTTTTACGATCTGGTAAATGTTATTTCGAGCGAATCTTACATTAAAATTTCAAAGCTTTAATTAAAAAAACATGAAAAAAAATTATATCGTGATCTTATTGATGCTTGTCAATATGGTCTATAGTCAAGTAGGCATTGGGAAAACTATACTGAACAGTTCAGCCGTTCTAGATATTTCGAATTCCACCAATAAAGGAGTGCTTCTTCCAAGAGTAGATATCGTGGATATTCTGAATAATACGACACCGATCAGCAGTCCGGCAGAAGGATTGATCGTTTATAATAAAGGAAATACCATCAGCCCGGGATTGTATATATGGAAAAACAGCAAGTGGACACAAATAGCGGATACTTATAACCTGGTGAGTTATTTAATGCTTCAGAGAACTACAGATTACAGTGTTTTGGGAGGATTGGCGAACGGAACTTTTAAGAATTTTAATGATGCACAATTTACTGTAGTATCCAATGACATTGGAGCTTCTTACAACACCAGCAACGGAATCATTACCCTTCCCGGAAACAGCGGATATCTTGTTAATATCTGTTTCGACATTAGGGATACAGAAGAAAGTGCTACCGCCGGTATCGGAAATACGGCAGTACACGTTCATCAATATGTATTAAAATTGATAGATCCGGCCACCAATACGCAATACGGCAAATCCATCAGTGTAAATGCACAGTCGATCGCCAGTAACAAGACGCATACCATCAACCTGAGCTTTTCTTTTGTGACTACTTCCGCTACACCGATTAACCTTTTACCGGCAATTTCGCATGCTGCAGGAGGAACGTATCAGTCCGGAAGTGGCGGAACAACCCTGAACAACGGAGGAATCATTATTACCAATGCAAAAGTTGATATCCAAAGATCAGCTCTTAACCCATAATTAACAAAGATGAAAAAACATATTTTAACCTGTATTCTATTTATTTTTACATTTAGTTTACCAATAAACGCTCAAGTGGGAATTAATACCAGTTCCCCAAATGCAAGCAGTATTTTAGATATTAACTCAACCAATAAAGGAGTGCTTTTTCCGCAATATGACCTGACGGTGCTGAACAGTACTTCTACTCCTGTGGCCAATCCTGCAGAAGGTTTAATGATTTATAATAAAGGAGGAGTATCTACCTACCCGAAAGGATATTATATCTGGATCAAAAATCAATGGCAGCGCGCGATTATTTCGGGTTCGGAGCCTCAGAATATGTCGCTTGTCAATATTACGGTGACGCCTCCCAACGTATTAATTACCGCAAATAACACCAATAGCGTCGTTCCTAATCTCGTTGTGGGATCTAATAAAATAACAGGAGCTTCACTTGGTGCCGACAAATCGACCATCACATTGCCTGCGGGAACCTATATTTTCAGGTATTCTGTAGATGCGGTTACCGGAACCAATAATACAGGTCCTGCGAATACCCAATACCTTTCCCGGAATTTTGTCTGTACGAGATCGTATTTGGTGAATGCTGCCACGAATGCCGTTATCACCGAATCTAATAAGATGTGTCAGCTAAGTGATACTTTTACCTTTTTCCAAGGAACATTTTTCCTGAAACTGACGGCTCCTACGACCATCAAGCAAAAATTTGAATTTGATACAGGAAACGGATTTACCAGAAGTGATCTTTTGATACGATCTTCTTTCGCTATCAACATAACACGAATGGCTCAATAAAAAAAACTCAGGTCAACGGCCTGAGTTTTCAAAATATTTTAAAGCAAGATTTTATTTTAAAGTCTTGTTTTTTTGTTTAATTCAATTTCGTAGTAAGCTTTCTGAACTGTTTTTCGGCATTTTTTCCTTCATACAAAATCGCGTAGATTGTATCGATGATCGGAAGTTTTAGCCCTTTTTCCTTTGAAGTTTTATAAATAGAATCTGCTGCGTAATACCCTTCTGCCACCATGTTCATCGACTGGATCGCAGATTTTACCGTATATCCTTTTCCAATAAGGTTTCCTAAGCTTCTGTTTCTTGAAAATAACGAGTAAGCCGTTACCAGTAAGTCTCCCAGATAAGCACTTTCGTTCACGTCTCTTGGAGCTTCATAAATAGCCTCGAGGAAAGTCTCCATTTCACGGATGGCGTTTGAAACAAAGACCGCCGTAAAGTTGTCTCCATAGCCTAAGCCGCTTGCAATTCCTGCTCCGATAGCGAAAATATTTTTAAGAATTGCACTGTATTCATTTCCTAAAATATCCTTGCTGGAATGTACTTTAATAAAATCAGAATTAAAAATCTCTACCAGTTTTTCCGAAGTCTCATCCTCCACCGTTGCAATGGTAAGATAAGAAAGTCTTTCCATCGCTACTTCTTCTGCGTGACAAGGTCCTGCAATCACGGCCTGGTTTCTAAATCCAATTTTAAATTCGTCTCTTAAATAATGCGCTACGACATCATTCACTTTAGGAATAATTCCTTTAATGGCGGAAACAAAAATTTTGTCTTTGTAGTCACAATTCATTTTATCCAAGGTATCGGAAAGATAAATGGACGGCGTTGCCAGCACAATGATATCACAGGCAGAAACCAGCTCATTGATGTCTGTTGTGAGCTTTAAATTTTTAAGATTAAAATTCACTGCCGTAAGGTAAGTCGGATTGTGACCGCGAAGCTCGATCGCTCCCTTCACGAACTCATTCCTTACACACCAATGCACAACTTTACAGTTTTCAACAAGCATTTTTACAATAGCAGTCGCAAAACTCCCGCTCCCTACAACCCCTACGGAAATATCCTTTTTATTTTTTTTCGGACCCGCAGATTCTGTATTTGTTTTCTTTTTAGCCATAATAGAAATGTGAACTGCAAATATATTAAAACAAAGATTGAAGAGTGGTTTTCGGGGCATGATAAAACCCATTTTTAGATAAAATTAACACTTCGACAGTCTAATTACATGCTAAAAATTTAAATTGTAATTGTTATTCAGTTTCTTAACTTTAGTATTAATTATTAAAAATTTACACTATTATACTAAAAAAGGAACCATTGAGATTCCTTTTTCGCTAAATAATAATTTATTTTTCATTTGTATATTCACCTTCTACATAATTGCCATTTTGGTAACGGACCGTATCTGTATGCCAAGCGTAAACTCCTGAAACCATTATCCCTAGATCCTGGATGTATTCAAATATCATATTTTTCCAATTATCAAAAGAAGGCAGATGATTTTGCAAGACTAAAAACTCCTTCAAATAATCATCATGCAACTCAAGAGCTTTTATATAAGCTTCCTGGATTGTGATTTTATATTCCTGCTGCAATACCTTCACAATATTCATAGTGTCACCTTCCCGATGAAGTTCTTTAGGTAAAGAGATAATGTCGTTATGAATACCAATAAGCAATGAACAAAGGGTCTGAATACGCTTAATATGAGGATGATCAAAAATCTCATCCGGTATTTGTCGATAATCTTTTTGCATTGCAACATAATCACAATAGGGCTGAACACCGCTTGTATCTTCTCTGATAAGCAGATAGACAGGCAGTGGAGGAATTGTGTTCACTCTGTAATATGTTTTTTCTTCGGCATAACCTTTAAACACCCTGTCAACTGATTTTACAAATCTTTTGTATAAATGCTCCGGAAAATCGCATCTAAGAGCATCCTGCCTGAGTTTCCAATACAAATGGAATATGCCGTTTTCAGAAGGTTCTTTAGGGTCATTGCCTGTCAATAATTCATGAATGCGATTTGTAATTTCGTACATTTCGTTTCGTGAACAACGGTCAAAATAATCATCCATCATTGCGCCGTTTGCCGTGTAATTGGCAAGAGGAAGCAAATCATCAATTGATTTCAGAAAAGGACATCCACGTGCTGCAATATCACATAGATTGTGCTCTTTATGCTTTTCACGGGCTTGTTTGCTGTGAATAATGTATTCTGTATCGATCCAGTTATAATATTCTTCCCTCAATCGTTGAAAATCGGGATGAATTGTATCAGGAAAAGGATACTTAGGTTTGGGTAAATCGAGTAAGCCTGCGTAAAACTCTTCGTTTGTCATGGTTTTCATGGGAAATGATTTTGTTATTAGGGTTTATGTGGAAAATAAATTGAGTACTCTTGGATAGATTGTTTTAAATAACCTCAGATATTATGTTTTAGAAATGCTTTTTTACAGCTTACCGCAACATGCTGCAATTCATCAGCCTGTAATTCTGAATGAAGGGAAAATCTTAAAACAGGTCTTTTCTTCGCGGTAGCGGGGGTACAGAAAGGAGCCCCGAATATTCCTTCTTTATCTAAAGTCTGCTTCAGAAGCATCATTTTATATTCTGATTTTGCTTTGAGTCCTATTATTTGTGATTCGCTTTCACTCACATCAATGCCTGTTTCCATCAGAAGTTCTTTCAACTGATTTGAATGCCGATGTAGCCTTACTCTTCTTTCATCGCCTGTTTCTGAATTAATCAGATCCAATACTGCATTTAATCCGTTAATATCAAAGGGCATTAACGCAGAACTGAATATCTGCGGTTTGGAGGTCACATTAAAATAATCTCCGAATTCCTTCGGACATAAAATTAATCCGGCACGGGAAGCAAATGCCTTCGCAAGACTCGCTGTTCTGAATAAAACGACGTCATTGATCCCGAGTTCTTCAACCAGACCTTTTCCATTAGGCCCGTGAGTTCCGAATGAGTGGGATTCGTCCACGATAAGGGTACAGTTTTTAGTTCTTGCAATCTCGGCAAGTTCACGTAGCGGAGCTATGCTTCCATCTGTACTGTAAATAGAATCCACCACAATAATTCCTGAACCCAGCTGGCTGATTCTTTTTTCCAGATGACTGATATCGTTGTGCATAAAAGGCACAGCTTTCCCATTTCCCATTTGAATGCCGTTCCAGATGCTCATGTGCGCCATCATGTCGATATACACAGGAACATCCATATCTTCTACCAAAGTCTGCATTAATCCGAGATTGGCTACATAACCCGACTGGCAAAGGAGGGCAGATTCTGAGCCGAAAAAAGAAGCCAATCTCCTTTCAAGAACTGTTTGAGGTGCTTCTCCGTGAATAAATGATGCCGACATTAATGGTGTATGAGCTGCCCCGTCAAACGATCCGGATTGAGAAGCCAAGACTTGGGAATCTACGGATAATCGCAGATAATCATTGCTGAGGAGATTGATAGAGCCTTCGCCCGGCGCAGCTCCCCGGAGAATATGCTCGCCTCCCCATTCTTTATGTAGTCTGTTGGCATAAAAATCATCCATTCTTTTTAAAAGAAAATCAGGATATTTCCCATGCTTTTCCGGCAAGAAATACATTAAATTGTTTTCCATAGTTATGATGTTGATTGGTGTTTAATTTATCACAATCTAAAAGCTTTTCCCGGCGGAATTCTTTTTACATCATCATTATAGCTTCTTCATTAAAAAAATTTTCAGAAGAATTGATTTTAGAAATAATTGATATTATTCAAATTTAATAATTTTTCAATCATCAGTGACTTAAAATAGATTAAAAAATGCTTACATTTTCATAAGCATCACTTTTCAAAAAAACAAAATACCTGAATGCATCATGGGAAGAGAAATTTATCTGTCGAGCATTATCAATTAACATAAAATATATTTACTTTGTGTTTTAGGTGGCATTCAGGTATTGTTATAAGAATAAATTTATTTTTAACCAGCTTTAGAGAACAGTTTAAGCTGGAGCATTTTGCTATATCAGAATAAGAAATTAAAGTCTATTGCACTCTTTTTAAAGAAATTCCTATAATCGTATTGGAAGCAACAGTGGTGTATGCAGCATCTGTGGAATAGGCAACAATAGACATTCTGTAATATTTACCGTCTGAGAAAAGAATTTCTACAAGATCCTGCTCCATATTGGTATTATTGGTATTCAGCCAATCGTCACCGTCAATCGGGGTGCTGTAATAATTGGGAAGAATAGTCATATTCGGTGAGTTTTGCAGAGGATTTGAGGTAGATAAGGTGGCATACGAAATAATCACATTACTCGTATTGGTATTATAGAATCTCGGCCTCAGAACACTGTTGTCTCCTCCTAATATATCCAGCCTAATACCTTCGAACAGCGGGAGGTCAGCAGGATTTACAAATTCTGAGAGGGCTTTTCTGGTTATGGTTCCAATGTTGGTAGCGAGCCTTCCTGTCATCTGATTTTTGCTGGTGTTACCTGAGTTATTTTGAAATGTTCCGGGTACTACGAACCTATACCCTCTTTCTTCTCCTATCTGAAAGTCGCCGCCACCATCTGCGATGCTCAATCTGGTCCATTTTGCTCCATCCCAGTAATAATAGCCTTTGGTAGTCAATGTTCCGGCTCCTGTATTATAGACAAAAAGTCCTGTTGCGGGAGAGGGAATTGTGATAACGTCCGTGGTAGAATTAAGCGCAATACGCGGAGGCAGAAAACCTTTGTTGATGGAACTGACATCCAACATGGCCGACTGATCAGGATTTGAAGTATTAACCCCCACCTGAGCGGAAGCTGTGACACCAATTGCAATGATCATTGCAGATAAAGTTTTTTTCATAATATTTGTTTTAAATTAAAAATTGCAGATTTATGTTGTAAGTAGAAATACACTGAAAGACTTAAATAATTCACACAGAAATGAATATTTATCCAATAAAGCCAAGTCTCATGGTAATTTCCAGAGCGTTTTTATACAATTTGAAAATTATGATATAGGCTTAAAATTTTATATGAAATGTTCTTATTTTGCTGAGAAAAACGCTTCCTGCCTTTAACAGGAAGCTACCACTAACTAAATTGCATTAAACATAACACGATTATTTTTTAATCTTTATTATCAGTATTCTCTTAAAAGCCGGTTACCTTATAAGATAAATTTTCTTTTCCATTTGGTAACCGTATTTCTGCTGAGGTTGAAATGGCTGGCCAATTGTGCATTGGTGTACTTCCATTTTTTCTGATAGTCTAATATCTGAAGTATCGCTTCCTTGTCGTACGCGCGGTGATTTTGATTGAAACCTGATGTTTCTCTATCTTCTCCTTCATGATTAAAAAGAAGCTTGTTGAGCGTGATCACTTCCAATACGGATAATTTCTCTTTAGATAAAATAGAACTGTATTCTTCCTTTCTTTCAGGATATTTTTCATTAATGAGATCCGTATAAATTCTTTTATAATCCGGTTCTGATTTTTCCATAGTTTTTAGTTTTATCATGATTATTTCCTTGGATTTTCTTTATCCATCATTTCTTATACTTGGCAATCCATTTGTAAAGGGTGGTTTTAGGGATCTTATATTCATTCATGATCTGAGCTTTTGTCATTTCTCCCTTACTGATCTTATTCAGAATAAATTCTATGATTTCTTTTGTATAAATATTTTTCCGGAATTGCGGTAATGATGATGCGCTTTTCTTCTCAGATATATGGTTATAATCCCGGGAAGACATCGGAGCATACAATATCAAATGCTGTGAATAAAGCCTGAAAAAATCATAATCTAACAGTTTAGACCATCGAAGCAGCATTTTGGCTTCAAGATCATCAGACTGATACATCTTCAGGATTTCTTCTTCGGTAGTATTGAAAAAATTACAGATACGATCCATTTCTATCCCACTCTCAACAACGCCGCTTTCTATTATTGCCCCGATGTTGATCTCTTTTAAATCCATTTTCATTTATAAATTATTCTTCTTCATGAAATAAGAGATGATACCGTTCATTAATCTTTAAAACTGTTTCTTATTGTTTGATTTCAGCTTACTTTTTTACTGAAATATCCTTGTTATAGACAGGGATCCATGCACCATCGTATTATTGGTTGTGGCAGTACATAAAAACATTGGTCTTATTTTATCTCCGGCATTCAGGGTTCCTGTCCACAACAGTGCGTTTCCGTTATCCACTGTTGTACTCGACATATTTGATCTTGTATCTCTTAGTATAATATTCCAATTTGCTCCTCCGTCCGTACTTTTTTGAAAATAAGCCATCACAAACCATGAAGTAGCACTATTATCAGGTACTACATGGTTGTTCGAGGTCTGCATATTGATCATATAAAGTCCTCCTGCTCCGCTTGGAACGGTAAAAACATTGCTTGTCCAGGCATTCATCAAGTCTATATTTTCTACCGTAAACTGCCCTACCACACTGGTACCTCCACTTACATTTTGGGTTCCGGAAACATTGGCATTTACTAATACCTTTTGCGTTCCTGCCTCGCTCGGCAGACCGTTTACATATCCCAAAACACCATTAGCATCAGCTACTACGGTTCTGGTAGCAGTAAATGTCTGATCCTGTGAAGATGATGGACTTCCGTCCGGGGTTGTGGAAATAGCGTTTGTGGCACCGTTGGCGGGAAGATATCTCAGCCGGGTATTACCTCCGTTATTGTCAAATTTTTCTGTGGGATTATCTGTATTGATTCCTATGCTGCCATCTCCCGTAATATAAAGCCTTTGCTGCGAGGGTAGTCCTCCTCCGGGGCTGGTTCTGAATTCTAAAACAGACGGATTAACATTTCCATTTGCAGTAATCATCAAACCATTACTGTCTCCGGATGTTGATATTTCGGCATAATTATCTGCGAATGTATGCAGGGTAAGATTGGTAGATAATCCGTTGGCATTTACATCGGCACTATTTACTTGTATCATTGCATAATCTGTAAGTCCAATTTGTCTTAATCCATCATCAGAAAAGTTGGTTTGCTGCTCATTTCCTTCAAATGAAAGACTTTTTCCGTTGAAGTTTAATTTCCTGTAATCGGTCAATGCTCCGTCAGAATTGTAGATATTGGTATCTTTTGTTGTTGCCACCCATTTCGTCCCGTTAAAATAATAGTAGCCCGTCGCGGTCACATCTATGGTTTGGTTAGCGGGAGCAGTATCAGCAGCCGTCACATAAACCAATGCGCCTGTCTGAGCAGTGGTATAGGTTTTTCCACGGAGTTGAACGCCTGTTAATCTGGGTGCTATAATACCGTCCAGTTTTGTTGTATTGGTCGGCATTCCTGTTACATCTAATGTTGCCTGCGGTGTTGGAGTTCCTATTCCAACCTGAGAGAACAATAACGTGCTTGCAATCATTGCAAATCCTGTTGTAAATTTTTTAGTCATGTTTAAGGTTTTTACTGTGCAGAAACTTTGTAAAATTTGAAAAGTTCTTCGACAAAAGTATCAACTCTCAGGATAGATCTGAAGGAATAAAGGAGAGGATTTCAGTTATTAATCTGCTAAGAATTTTAATTTAAATAACTGATTTTCAGTGTGTCTTTTTTGTAAATCAATATTTTTGGATTTGATTTAATTTTTTGATCATTTTTCACTATTTCATGATATTTCTATAAATAAAAACTGTATTGCAAAAAAAAATTCCGGTCAAAAGACCAGAATTAAAAAGTAATTTATGATTAATGATTTTATGTATTTTTTTCATCAATTGTCAACTGATTGATGAAATAGGACGGTGTTACCCCGGTTTCTTTTTTGAAAGCCGCTGCAAAAACTTCTCTGGAGGCAAACCCACAATATTCGGCCAGATAAGTGATTTTATATTCCCGAAACACAGGTTCTTTATACAATAATTCTGTGATACGGTGAATCCTCAGTCCATTGAGATAATTATTGACATTTTTACCTTTATACTGATTAATAATTTCCGAAAGATACCGCGGATTGGTGTCAAGAGAATTTGCCAGATAGGAAAGATTCATCTCTTTTTTAAGAAACTTTTCAGATTTTTCAAACTTATCCAGTTTTTGGAGGATGGTACTTATTGTATTATCGTTGATATTCAGGATTTTTTCGAGATTTAAAGCTGGTTGGTTTGGCATCACCTCAACAGAGGTTTTGTTCTCTTCATTTTTCAGCTCCGATATGATATTCTCGTATTTTGTATGAAGTATTTTTTGATTTCTGCGCCATAGCAAAAATGTGAGTATACCCAGGATAAGAATTCCAGCTCCGATTATTGTTAAAATGTTGATCAAATTACTTTTATGATCTTTTTCTTTTTCCTGAACAATATTTTTAACAGGGTCATTGATTGCTATTTCCTGAGCATCAAGAATACTATCGTTCAGCTTCATATAAAGCTTGGTATATTTTGCAGAGTTTTGTAAATCTCCTTTATTTGAATAGGATTCGTATAATACTTCAAAAAGATCTCTTCGTATTTGCGGTTTACTGTCGCTTTTTTCCAGAATGATCCCTTTCTGAGCATACGCAATGCAGCTGTCATATTCTTTCTCATCATATAAAAGCCACGACATTTCATTATGAACAATGAGCGGAGCATCTTTTATGATGTTATATTTTTTACAGATATCCAATGCTTTATGAAAATACTCTTTCGCTTCCTTTGTCTTTTTCTCCCGATTACTCGTTACGCCCAAATTCAGGTAAAGAAATGCCAATGAAGAGTTTTTTCTACGTTCAATGTCCTTAGAATCGTCAATTTTTTGAAGCGCCTCAAGTTCTTTTTGATAATATTTTTTTGTAAGCCCCGGAACCGGAGATTTATTTCGCATAGCTTCCAGGAAAGCCAGATCAGCATATATCACTCCTAAAAAAAGATATTTTTTATTGCCATCCTTCATCTTGTTGTTGTACTTAAGTGCTTCATTCAAATAATTCAGACCTTCATCTACCAACCCAAGATTGGAATACGCAGCACCTAAATATGTGTAATGTAGACAGCTCAAATCATCCCTCTTTATTTTCTTTATTAATACTTCGTTTTCTTTACTGACTATAATTGCTTCTTTAAATTTTCCAAACGAACTCAATTTGTTCATTATAATTAAGTTGCATCCAAGTACTCCTAAATCGTAGTGAATTTCCGCAGCTCGTTTTTTTAATTCCTTTGCCTTATTAAGCAGCTCTTTAGGATTTGCAATATCTTCTGCCTCCAGTAAATTATTTATTTCTTTTTTAAGAGATTCCTCCGTTCTATTTTGTTTTTTTGCCGGGTCAGAACAAGAAACTGTAAAAAACAGTAATAGAAAATAAACTAAAAATAGTACAGGTTTTCGCATATCAATTGAGTTCATGGTTTATTTTTTTGATTCAATAGTTGATTTAAATTTTACACTTAATACTTTATTACCATTAATTAAATCAATAAAAAATCAACAACAAGTGATTTTTTTATCCCGTAAATATACATTCAAAGTTTGAAAATTTTATATTAAAAAAGAAAAGCTTCTTATTTTCCTCTATCTCAAACTGATAAAAACTAACCTCTACCAAATAGTCCCTGTTTAAAAGAAATTTTATCAAATTTTTATTGCCAAAATTCAATCGATTTTAATAATGGACATCGTATTTATATCGAAATCCGGAAGAATGGGCAATAAAAATGAAGATTTACTGTTAATAATTGATAATAAATGTGAGGAAAAAATGACATGAATAAATGACTCTGTGATGACATTTAAATAAAAATGAAGAAATTACACTGTCTATTTGTTAAAAATAATACCCAAAATTTATTTTTATTAAATTTGCACCTTTAAAACCGTTTTGTAATATACTAAGAGAAGAAATATGAAGAAATTTCTAAGCAGCAAAAGGAATGTAAATCTCCTTCTGGGAGGACTTTTACTAGTAGTTTTTGCCCAAGGCATTTTCATCGCAAAATTGTATTCTGAAAAGGATGACAAAAATTACGAAGTGAACCTTGTAAAAATAAACACTGAAAAAGACAGTGTAGATTACTTAAAAATGAAAACAGATCTTACATTAGTAGATCAAACCGTAGCGCAACTGAATTCTTTCCTGAAATCTAAAGATGTTTCCAGCGAAAAAGTAGCAGTACTGAGCAAAGACAGTATTTCGAATTCCGTTTACCTGGCAAAACAGGCCAACAGATACAGCCAATACCTGATGGATCTTCAAAACAAACTGATGCAGGTTCCTTTGGGAATGCCGACTGACGGATATATTTCATCCAACTTCGGGATCAGAAAAAACCCGATTCCATTTAAAACTGTTTTTGCATCCGTAAAATCCGGTGCAGCCACAGAATCTAAACCAGCTGCTGCAGTTGCTTCAAAACCTGAAGTAAAAGCTGAACCGGTAGAAAAAATAATTGAAGTGACCGACAGCTATGGAGAAAAAAGACAGGTAAAAGTAATGGTAACGCCAAAAGCAGCTCCTGCTGCTCCGGCTCCAACAGCTAATTCATCTACAAAAGCCATCGCTTCCAATACAACCAAACCAACCGAAAAAAATAATGCTCCGGCTGAAGCTGACCAAATGCAGTTCCACAAAGGATTGGATATCGCCGTTCCTTTCGGGTCTGACGTGATCGCAACGGCTGCAGGAACTGTGATTTTCTCAGGACAAAAAGGCGGATATGGAAACTGTGTGATTGTTTCTCACGGAAATGGTTTAGCAACACTTTACGGGCATTTATCCCAACTCGTAGCTAAAGTAAATGATAAGGTAAAAGTGGGTCAGGTAATTGCAAAATCCGGGAACTCAGGACGTTCTACAGGACCTCACCTTCATTATGAAGTACACAAAAACAATACTCCGGTAAATCCGAAGTTGTTTATGAATTTATAAAATAATTTAATCTGTATAGATTTCGGGGGGCTCGTCTTTGACGAGCCCCCCGAAATTTTAAATATATCTACGAAAAAATTAGTCATTTAATAAGCAGCGGTAAAACGCTCACGAATGTGATTGTTCTGTTCAAGTTCATCTACCAAAACTACCGCTACATCTTCCACAGAAAGAATACTTCTTCCGTTTTCATCAAATACCGGATTGTCTAAAGCCGTTCTGTATTTTCCAACTCTTACGCCTGCAGTTCCCTGATGCATTTCGATTGCGGGACTGAAGAATGTCCAATCCAACGTTTTATTTTCTTTAATTTTATTTAAATAATCTCTGGCCGCCGTCGCTCCTGCTTTATATTCTGCCGGGAACTCCGGAGAATCCACCAATTGGTTTCCGTCGATATACAAGCTTCCCGCTCCACCTACGGTAATAAATCTTTTCACACCGGATTTTTCAACGGCTTTTTCGATATTTTCTGATCCTTTTAAAAAGTCATCATACAAATTCGGATTCGTCCAGCCTGCATTAAAAGCACTGATTACCGCATCACTTTCCTTTAGCACATTGGCAAGTTCATCAACATTATTTACATCAACACTTTTTACTTTTACCTTTTCATTTTCATGTACTTTTGAGGCATCTCTTACGATGGCTTCCACTTCATACCCTCTGTTTGCCAACTCTTTCACTACCTGTGCTCCTACAAATCCTGTTGCACCGATTACCGCTACTTTTTTCATATAATTTTATTTTATTTAATTGTAATAAATATTGTTACATTTATAGTCAAAAAATTTTAGCTGAATTGATCACTGAATTGCTTCAACGACTTATTCCCTAAAAAATTTAAAACCAATTGATCCATTTCATCATACAATCCGTTCAGATGATTATTGATTTCCCTTCCCACCGTACAGGCCGGATTCGGATTCTGATTTTTCTTTCCTAATACTTCCGTGTTCTTTACAGCAAGATAAATCTCAGAAATACTTATAGAATCTGCATTTTTGGTCAATTGGCTCCCTCCTACTTTTCCCTGTCGGCTTGTAATGAGGCCAGCTTCCCTTAAAATGCTCAATTCTTTACGAACAATGACAGGATTTACATTAATGCTTCCAGCGATCCACTCGGAAGTAAGCCATTCCTGTGGACTTTGCGCCAATAAGGTCATGATATGTATCGCCGTAGCAAATCTTGTATTGTTCATCTTAATTATAATGCAAATATAAATAATTTTTTAATTGTAACAAATTTTATTACATTAAATTTTCATTAAAGGATCAGCCTATCCAAATCCAACAATAAATAATTGATATTCTGATTGATCGTGCGTGTTGCCGACTGCATCTGATTCAGCATGGCAGCGCGATTGTGAAGATCATCCGAACGGTAAAATCCTCCATCACTGAAAATTACTGATTTATCCGCTGCTTTCAAATCATTGTCAAACTGAAAATGAAGCCACCTTTTCTTAATATTCTGGATAATCGGTTTTCCATCTTTAGTAGAGAATTTTTTTTCCGTATACATATACCATACGAAAGGCGGGAAATTCGTAGATTCAAGTTTTTGTTTCCAAATATCCCTCAACAGATTTCGTGAATGAATAAATTCCACCTTCTTCCCTTTCGGGTTTAAGGTCGCTAATCCAAAACCGGCTCCCAGAACCCCTCCGCTGATGTCAATCGCATTGCTCCAGCCGTTATCCTGCACAATTCCGCCCGCCACTGAAGCTGCAGCACCCGCAACAATAGAATACAGAATCAGTTTGTTATTTCTGGAATCATTCAGGTTGTCGACATAGTTTCCGATTTGTGCCACCCTTTCACCTTCACAATCAAATTCCGCGGCTACAGCATCCAATTCCGTTAAAGCAATGGTTATTTTACTATTGATTTTGCTTTTAAGCTGTAAAACTTTCACCTGAGATTCTAGTGAGGTGTCTTTTTTAAGTTCCATGATCTGATGCACCTCATCCAGATTATCCAATGCATTTAAAATTAAAATACTTTGATCGGAAAACAATCCTTTCAGATCGTGGTTTGCAGCAATGATGGAATCTGAGTTGTAAGACGGAAATTTATTGACATAATTATATTGAAAAGGAGCCTTGCAATAACTGTCTTTCAGGGTAAGAATATTCTGCTTGATAACCTGGTTTTTCTTTGAAACACAGGAAATCAAGAGACTGAAAATTGCTAAAAAATAAAGTAGTTTCTTCATTTATATGCTTTACTTGATGTTGGTAAACGCAAAGACGTAAAAGAAATAATATGTTAAACTATTTAAGGCGTAACGATTTTATCTTCGATAAAATTTAGCGTTATATTACCTGCTGAAAATCTTCGATTTTCCTGCGCTTTAAAACATAATGCAATAAACGTCTTTACACCTTTGCATTTGCCAACATTAAATATACATAAATAAAAAAAATTTACCCGAAATACGGGTAAATTTTTAAGCTATTTTTAAGTTTTATTTTATTTGATTTCCAGCAGTTCCACTTCGAAAACAAGTGTACTGTTGGGTCCGATTTCTTTGCTGATCTGTTGATCTCCGTAAGCCAGATGCGGAGGAATGATCAGTCTCCATTTGCTTCCGACAGGCATTAGCTGAAGTGCTTCCGTCCATCCTGCAATCACTCTGTTTAAAGGAAAAGATGCAGGTGTCCCTCTTTTTACAGAGCTGTCAAAAACCTTTCCGGAAATTGTTGTTCCGTGATAGTGGCATTTTACTGTAGACTTCGGTCCCGGCTTTTCACCGTCTCCTTCCGTGATGATTTCGTACTGCAAACCACTTGGCAACTGAACTACACTTTCTCTCTTGCCATATTCTTCCATGTATTCTTTGCCTTCTTTAAGGTTTTTCTCTGCCAATTCTTTTTTACGTTTAAATAACATATCTGCTACTCCCATAATTGATATTTTTTACAAAGATAAGATTTTAGAGCCGGAAGATGGAAGTGGTGAGATGGAAGTTTTAATTTTGATTGATTCAATGATTTTATTTTCAATGGATTAAGCTTACATATTCTTACTTCCCGCTTCCAGCCGAGAAAAGTTCAAATATTTTTAATATTAAGTTAATAGCAATTCCGATACTTGGCGTTATAATTGGATTTAAAAACTAAATGCCACATCCACAAAAATATAATAAGAAATACGATAAGCTGACCGATGAGGAAAAAGAACTCCTTGAAATCAGCAAAAACAGCATTACAGATTTTGTTGAGCAGTCAAGTTCTGTCAGCGACGTTCATTATGCTACCAGAAATGCCCATGCAAAGACCTATGCCGTCGCAAAGGGAGAATTTCTCATTGATAAAAATGTTCCGGAAGAGCTTCAACAGTTTTTTGATAAGGAGAAATATGATCTCATCATCCGTTTTTCGAACGCCCATCTGAAAATTAATAAAGGTAAAAAAGATATTCCCGCGTATGGTTTTGCGGTGAAGATCAAGGACGAAAGCGGTGATCTGATCGCCAATTATCCTTTGGTGAATTTCCCGTTGTTTCCCATCAATTCTGTGAGTACGTTTTTGAAATTGTTTACTTCCGTCAACCGTTTTTTTGTAAAAAAATGGAGTTCATTTTCATTAATGATGCAAATCTCAAAGGTAATTCCTTCAACATTTACCGGCTCATTCTTAAAGAATATTTTTAAGCTTTGGAGAAAAAGAAACGATTTTATTTTATCATTTGATTATCATTCTGTCGGTGCTTACCGATTGGGAGAAAATATGATTAAAATTAAATTAAGTCCAAAATCCGTTGATAAAAATTTTAATAAAAAACTAAAAACAAAAGATGCACTTTCAAATTATCTTAAAACAAATGATTTTAATGCTGATGTACTGATTCAGATTTGCTATGACCTGAAATATCAGCCCATCAATAAGCTCAATGTAGAATGGAAACATTCACCTTACCTAAAAATCGGGGAAGTGAAGATCGAAAAAAATTCGCTTCTCGATCCGAATGCCTGTGATAACGAACTGCTTTCTTTCAATCCTTTTGAAAGTAAACCTTTTTTTCAGCCTGTCGGGAAAATTCAGAAACTTCGCGATGAAGCATATAAGATTTCTCTGCAGACGAGACGGAAAATTAATAAGCTGTTGAAATATAAGTGAGGGGCGAGATGCGGGTTACGGGATTCGAGGGTTTGAGGGTTTTGGAGTTTGAAAGTTTTTTTAATAAGAAATTACAATATCATTTCGAGGGAAGGAGAAATCTTTAATTTTAACGAAAACAAAAAAGGCTCTACACATGGTAAAGCCTTTTTTATTTTGATTTTAATATTACTCTTCTATTTTTTTGTCGTCGTTATCTCCGGTCACTTTTTCAGGGAATAAAACCGATAAAAGAACTGAAATTACAAGTACTCCCCCTACAATTCCCAACGAAATCGGTGAAGGAATGTGAATCCATGGAGCAATTAACATTTTAACTCCGATGAAGGCTAAAATAATGGCCAATCCGTAAGGTAATTTGCTGAACATATGAATAAAATTCGCCAACAGAAAATACAGTGATCTAAGTCCTAAGATCGCGAAAATATTCGATGTATAAAGGATAAACGGATCATTTGAAATCGCAAAAATCGCAGGAATAGAGTCTACGGCAAACAGTACGTCTGTAAACTCGATCACCGCAACGACTACCAACAGCGGTGTTGCCATTCTGATTCCGTTTTGTATGGTGAAGAATTTGTCTCCGTCATAGTTGTCTGAAACTTTCCAGAATCTTTTCACCAACTTCGCTCCGGGTGTATCGCCAAAGTCTTCATTATCATCATCTTCGCCTTCACCCCATGATTTAATTCCGGCATATACCAAGAATAATCCAAAGAGTGTCATAACTACATTGATCTTCACAGCATGTCCGAAAATATTCATTTCAGGAAGGTAAGTAAGATTAATAAGTCCGATTCCGGCAAAAATAAAGATCGCCCTGAAAACCAGCGCCCCAATAATTCCCCAGAAAAGAACTTTGTGGTGCAGGCGTTTCGGAACTTTGAAGAAGCCAAAAACGAGGATAAATACGAATAAATTATCCACCGAGAGCGCTTTCTCGATCCAATACGCCGCCTGATACTGCGTGAATTTTTCTACCGCCAATGCATGACTTCCGGCTCCTCCGTCTGTATTGTAAACCCAATACACCACTCCGGAAAAGACCATAGACAGCGAGATCCATACAATTGACCAGATGGTAGCTTCTTTGGAAGAAACTTCGTGACTTTTTTTATTGAAAACTCCTAAATCCAGAAGCAACATGATAACGACCGTTATCGCAAATCCCCAAACAAGACCGGGATGAAGGTCTAAAATACTAGTATTTTGTTCCACTTTTATATCTGTTATTATATGATAAAAGCAATAGCTGTACAGTGTACAAGTATTGCCGATTTTTATTTTTTTGAAAAATCTGATTTCAATAGTAAATAAGTTTTGGCTAAAGCCGAATTGGAAACCTATTTTTTTGAACGGGCTAAAGCCCGCTTCTATTGAACGATTTTACAAGTATTTCTGTTTTACAGTTTCTATGGTTTCCTGTAATTTTCTGTCAGCGGTAGGATCTCCGATTGCGTTGAATTTCCACTCTCCGTTTCTCTTGTAGAAAACACCCATCACCATTGCAACATGCCCTCTGAAAGATGCATCGTTGGCAATATCATATTTAGCGAAAACTTCTCTTACATTCGTAGGCGTTCCTTCGTAAATTCTGATAGAAGCGAAAGGAATTGTTCCGAAATCCTGTCCTTTGTAGCTGTTTAGAACCAAAGCAACATGCTCTACATTAGGTTCAAGATTGCTGAAATCTACGGTGATCACTTCATTATCAAGACCGTCGTCTCCGTTTACATCACCTGTTAAATCGTCTCCGCTGTGTCTTACAGAACCGTTTTTTGATTTTAAATTGCCAAAGTAAATAACTTCCGTCGCGTTTTTATTTGAATCATATAAAATACAGCTTCCATCCAAGTCTACTGCTTCTCTCGTAACTCCACCGAAAAAACCTTTTTTCTCGATTGCTCCCCAGTTGATCCCTACACAAGCCTGTGTAAGAGTTGTCCCGTTTTCTTTCGTAAGGTTAATTCTTTGACCTTTTTGTAAGTTAATAGCCATCTTTTTATGTTTGTTATTTATTATTTTTTTTAAGTGATTCAACTAATAATTAAATTAGCCTTTTCATTCTATTAGACCAACTAGCTTGGCTGCTAATTTGTCTTTTTATTAATTATTTAAATTTAAATTCAACATGGCGCGAAGAATATTCGTTTCTTCATTCACGTCGAATATTTTGCTCATAATATCTATACTTTCGAGATTTCGAAGATAGTCTTTTAAAACAGGTTCTACATCATCGGGCAATTTCCGTTTCCTTTCGTGGATGGTTTCTTCCAACTCTTCATTTTTCTTTTTCAACTGATTGATAATCGAAATCTGGTTGGATTCATTTTCGGAAGTATTTAAATAAGATAATTCATCATCGATTAAATACATTCTCTTTTCCTCTACATTAAATATAAAATGTTCATTTGATTGAAAAATCTTAAACAATTCATACTCATTCCTCTCAATTCTGTAGCCACACACAAAACGAACTTTAAACTGCTGTATATTCAGCTTGCCCAGCAATTTTCGCTCGATCGAATAATCCTGATACCGGTAAGAAGGAACCGAATGCGCTTTCAGTTTGCTTTCATCGGCATCCGTTCTGTAAAATTCTGCTGCGTATCTTTTTTGAAAATACAAAACATCATTCCAGTTCAGGGTAAATTTATCCTCCGTAAGATCTTTATACAGATTCCTCAGATGCTGGGAAAATATACCGCTGTAGATCTTCCTGTCTGTTTCAAAACTGTCGACTTTCTTTTCTTCAAAAGCCTCAATGTATTGATTATTAATATTAATCTCGTTAATAACAGCCAACAGATCGTTTTCCTTTTTCTTTTTGATTTTGGTCAGCAATTCTATTAAACTGTCGGTGTACTGAAGGTGAAAAAGCTCTAATTTGTTATAATCCAGCGTTTTATTTTCTTCGAAAAGTTTGTGTATGATATCCGTCTTGATATAGATCGAGATTATATCAACATTTTCAAAAAAATTCGAAAGAAGCTTAAGTTTCGTTAATCTTCTTTTGCTTTGTGATAGTATGCTTACAGCTTCATCATCCACCTTAGTCCTGTATTATTAACTTCTGATATTTGCTTTTAGTTCGTGTTCCAATGTCTGTAAATCCTGATCCAGCTTTCTTCTGTTTTCAGCGCCCTGTTTTTGGATCTGTTTTACTTCATTTAATGTACTGATCAACATATTGGTGGTTTCTCTCAATGTTTCGGCAGAGACAATGGTCTGTTCGTTGGCTCTTGCAACATTTCTTGAGTTTTGCCCCAGACGTTCGGCATTTTTTCTTAAAATTTCTTCCGTTGTAGAAGATACTTTCTGCTGAATTTCAATATTCTGCTGCTGTCTGTGCATCGCAACCGCCAAAGAAAGCTGGTTTTTCCAAACCGGTAACGTCGTCGTTAAAATAGTCTGTGCTTTCTCAGCGATCGAAACGTTGTTATTCTGAACCAATCTGATCTGCGGAAGAGACTGCATCATAATCAGACGAACGACTTTAAGATCGGCCATTCTTCTGTCTAATCTAGCAATGAAATCTCTTTTGTCAGCAATTTGATAATCTGCATAATTCTGAACATTCGTTTCCATTTCCGCCAATTCCTGAGATGCTTTTTCCATTCTTAAATTTCCTGCAATCACAAGATCTTCAATTTGTTTGATGGAATTTACATTGCTGTCGAAAATAGTCTGCAACACCGCATTATCCTTAGAAGAAGTGATAATTCCAGCATTTACCTTATGTGAAATCTGATCAATATTATTAACGATTTTGTCGTATTTAGCAAAAAGATTTTCAACCTGCGTCATTACCTTTTTCATGAAAGGCAACTTGCTTAAAAAACCTTTTACAGGATTTCTGTTGTTGATTTCATCAACATCTACATAGTTTAATTCGACTAATAAATTGTTAATCAATTCACCTACTTCACCAGAATTTGATCTTCTTACGTTTCCTAAAAAGCTGTCACTCTGATTGGCCAGCGTTTTTTGAAGATCTGCACCGAAATTCACGATGGATCCCGGGTTTGTTTCATCGATAGCATTGGCCATCGTTTCGTATTTCTGACGCTCCTCTACCTGCAATTGGTTAAGGTTTACATTTCCGTCCCTGTCTACAAGAACCGCTGGAGCCGCATTTTGAGCTGGCTGAGCCGGCGGAGTCATAGAAGTTGGTTCAAACGTTTTCAAAGGTTCGATTGACCCAAGAGGATCTATTGGTTGATTTTCCTGATTATCCATGATACATTATTGATAAATTGATACAAATTTCTCAAGGCCTTCTCTTTGCCCGCTTCCTACTGCTTCGAATTTCCATTCTCCGTTTCTGTTGTAGATTCTTCCGAATTCCACTGCCGTTTCGATGGAGAAATCTTCGTCTAGCTCGTATTTCAGGATTTCTTCATTTGTATCCGTATTGAAAATTCTGATGAAAGAATTTCTTACCTGCCCGAAGTTCTGCTTTCTTGCATCTGCATCGTGAATCGTTACTACTACTGTAATTTCTTTTACAGCGGCATCAATTTTAGTTAAATCAATTTTAATTTGCTCATCATCTCCCGCTCCGTCACCTGTCAGGTTATCACCGGAGTGAATCACTGCTTTATCCGGAGACTCAAGATTGTTGTAAAAAATAAAGTGATTATCAGAAATTAACTTTTTATTTTCTCCTAATAAAAATAAAGACGCATCCAGATCAAAAGCAGTTCCTGTCGAGGTATTGTTGATATCCCATCCTAAGCCTACCGTGAATTTTGGTGCATTTATATTTTCTCTTTGTCCTTTCTGTAAGTTAATAGCCATAATATAATTCGGTTTGTGTTAATATGTTTATATTGTTTTCGTATTCTTTTATCAGGTGGTAATTGTTGCTGATCGCCAGTTCCAGCAAGTGATCCATCTGTTCCTTTTTTACTTTAGACGAAAGATATTCAAATTTACTTGATTCTAAGCCTAAAATATATTTTACAATCCTTGTATTAAACTGGAAACTCGGCTTCACCATTACTTCTGCGATGTGTTCTACATTTTTCACTGCATAATAATTGAAGAAGTTTTCAATTTTAGGGTCGATATTAAAATTCATCAGTTCAGCGTAATACATGAATAAAAAATCTGCTTTTACGTCAAATTCATCAAGGATTTTATTCACTGTAAATTCATGACTTCCCGTGATTTTGATATCGTCTATAAAAATACAAAGTTTTCCCCGTAAAAAATCTTTATCCAGATAATAAGTATCATTGGCAATCAAATTTTTACGATCTTCAAAACTCAGATTTCCATAATCTGTCGTGTAGGTATGATTTCTGTTAATTTTCGATAAAATGCTGGATTTTTTTCCTTTCTGGAATAAATAAAAATCCAAATATTTTTTAAAATAAAAACACAGAAAATTAGAAGCCGTAGGAATCGCCATATAAGGACTCGGCAACACTACAATTTCTTTATCCGTATCTAAAAGGCTTTCGTTTTCAGCAATAAAACCTTCGAATAACTCTTTCGCGAATTTCTCCGCATACGACTTATCGCCATACTTGAAATAGCTGTATTCTGCAGGCGAAAAAGTGAATTCGTCCGCCGAATGAATGTGGTGTAAGCTGTATCTCCTGTTCATAATTATTCACAATTATAGTTGGTGTTTTAGTAAGTGGGCATTGAAACCAAAATCTCTGGCACCTTTGTAATCAGCAATCGGGTTGTCGCCGATGTGTAAAATCTGATGCATTTGCAGATCCGGGTTTTTAATCCTGTTTTTCACCTCCTGAAACACAAGAGGATTGGGTTTCGAACAATTCAATTCATCGGAATAAATATGAAAATCTATATACTGATCGAGGTTTTCATTGATCAGGAATTTCCTCATCGTGGTTCCTTTGATAAATCCTGTATTGCTTAAAATATTGATTGTTTTGCCCTGATTTTTAATTTCGTCAAAAAACTGGTGCAAATTTTCAAAAATTATCATGGGTTTGTATTCCAGGAAAAGCTGTTCGCTTTTTAGATAAAATTCATTTAATTGAGTTCTATCTAATTGTTTTACATCTACATTCAAAGATCCCAATATCAGTAAATATATTTCGAACGTATCGATATTGCCACCAATAACTTCATTAATGGTATTACAAAGATCATCATAATATTTTACGGTTTTCGCAACTTCCTCAATCGGTTTTTTTACGTTAAAAAATGAGGAGAACAGCTCAACTCTTTTTGCTTTAAATTCAGGATGAGATTTGATTAAAGTGAGCCACAGGTCAAAAGAAAAATGACAGTGGTTGTGAATGTCGATATCTGTTTTCAAAACGGTTACAGTTAAAAGTTTTATTTAGCTTTTTCTGAAAAAGATTTTAATTTTTTTATCATCATTTTGTGTCCGAATTACTCAATTCTTCCCAAAGATAAAATTTTTAAATTAATGGATCGAGTTGATTTGTTGTTTTAAGATATTTTTATGATTTTCCAACATTTGAATTTTATTTTTTTGATTTAATTTATGAAAAATCTTTAACGCAAAGGTCGCATGGTTTTTATTTACATTTTTGAAAATATTTTCCAGACGCAAAGGCACTTCGTTCAGCAAATGATAGCAGCACGTCTTAGCCCAGTAAAACGACTTTCCGTTCATAGTGTTAAAAATAATTGATAAACAGAATTTTTTAAATTTCAGTCATTTGAAAAAAATTAAAAAAAGTTTTTGCTATTAAAATATTTTTTCTAATTTCGCAACCGATTAAAAATCAACAATGTCAACAAAAATGGTAAATATTATAATCACAAACAATCCTATCAGAGCTGTGTACTTTGGTAGCACTAAATATTTATCTGAATAACGATCGACCTTTATTAAAACAAAACATATGGAAGGCCTATCTATTCGGATAGGTCTTTTTTGCTACCCCTACTTTCAGCTTTTTTACATTCGAAAAGGTTGTCTCATTTTTTTTAACGCAAAGAACAATTTTTCTTCCCGAATAAGGAAAGAGAGCAAAGGTTTTAATCAATAAATTGATTATAAGAAGCCAGCTTCATAAGCTACTTTGCTGCCTCAAATAAAACAGTTTCAAATAGAAACTTTGCATTAAAAAATGAAGCACAATCTTAAAAATCAACAATTTAAATTAAACAAAATGAAATATAATACAAGAAATATAGGGATAATAGCACACGTCGATGCCGGAAAAACGACCTTAACGGAAAGATTGCTGTATTACACAGGAATGATTCACAAAATAGGAAACGTAGACGAAGGAAATACCACGATGGATAAAGATATCCAGGAGAAAAACCGAGGAATTACGATTTCATCTGCAGCGATTTCTACCCAATGGAAAAAAGACCAAAATGTTTTCAATATCAACATCATTGATACTCCGGGACACATTGATTTTGCTGTGGAAGTTGAACGTTCTTTAAGAGTTTTAGACAGTGTTGTGGCAGTTTTCTGCGCTTCTTCGGGAGTTCAGCCACAGACGGAAAATGTTTGGTTCCAAGCTGAGAAACATGGTATTTCCAAGATTTGTTTCATCAATAAAATGGACAGAATCGGAGCCGATTTCTTTGCTGTTTTAAATGAAATTAAAGCAAAATTAAATGCAGTTCCTTTGGCTTTGCAAATTCCGATCGGTTCTGAAGATACTTTTGAAGGCGTCATAGATTTAATCAAACAAAAAGCGTTGTACTGGATCGATGAAAACGGAGAAACGATTATTGAAAAAGAAATTCCGGAAAATTATAAAGCCGAGGCTAATGAATGGAGGATAAAATTAATGGAAACTTTAGCAGAATCTGACGAAACTTTCTTCGAGCATTTCCTGGATTCCGAAACTCAAATTTCTGAGGAAATGATTGTTGAAGCGATACAAAGAACCTGTCTGTCAAGAAGTTTAGTTCCTGTTTTATGTGGTTCCGCTTTTAAAAATAAAGGAGTTCAACCGTTGCTTGATGCGATTGTAAGTTACCTTCCTGCTCCCCATCAATTACCTTCTATTAAAGGAAAAGATGCGAAAACGGAAGATACTATCGAGCTTGAAAGAAATGAAGAAGAAACTTTTTCAGGGTTGGTTTTCAAAGTGATAATTGACAAACATATGGGTAAACTGGCGATGCTGAGAATTTATTCAGGAAACATTACATCCGGGGACACTGTTTTGAATGTGAGAACAGGTGAAAATTTCAGAATTTCGAGGATTTTGCAGATGCAGTCGGACAAAACCTTAACGATTGAAGAAGGAAAAGCGGGCGATATCGTCGCTTTAACTGGAATAAAAGATTCGAAAACAGGAGATTCTTTATCATCTGTTGAAAAACCTGTTTTGCTTGAATCCATTACGATTCCGGCGCCAGTTATCCGCGTTTCGATTGAACCAAAAACAAATGCCGATGAAAAATCTTTCGGATTGGTTTTGGCTAAAATCCAGGAAGAAGATCCATCGTTGGTCGTTGAAAGAGACCGACAGACAGGTGAAACTTTATTGAGCGGTTTGGGAGAATTGCATCTGGAAGTGACTTTAGAAAAAATCCGATTGAATCACGGAATTAAGATCAATCAGGGAAAACCTAAGGTTTCGTATCGGGAAATGTTAACCGAAACAAGAACTCACAGAGAAAAACTGGTGAAACAAAACGGCGGAAACGGCCAGTTTGCCGACATCACTTTTGAAATCGGGCCTCGTGAGGATCATGAAGTCGGCTTGGAATTCATTAATCAAATTAAAGGCGGCGTGATTCCGAGTGAATTTATTCCGTCTGTTGAGAAAGGCTTCAGAGAAGCGATGGAAAACGGACCGTTGAGCGGAAATCCTTTGGAAAGCATGAAAGTTACTCTTTTGGATGGATCGACTCACAGCAATGATTCTCATGCTCAGGATTTTGAAGTGGCAGCAAGGGATGGTTTCAGAGCAATAGGACAATCTTGTAAACCTAAATTAATGGAACCGATCATGCAAGTTGAAATTCAGACGATTGAAGAATACACAGGAGCCGTAACCGCGGATATCAACAAACGAAGAGGAATTATCACTTCGATTGATGAAAAATCCGGAAGAAAAATTTTCGCAGCGGAAGTTCCTTTGGCTTCTACTTTCGGATATATTTCTGATCTGAGAACGTTGACCAGTGGTAGAGCTTCGATCAGCATGAAATTGTCGCACTATGCTTTGGTGCCTGATTTCATGGCAAATACATTAGTGACCTAAAAAACGAGGGCTGTAAATTTATTTTGCAGTCCTTGTTTGGGTTATAAAGGTGAATGGTCAATGGTGAATTGTGAATTTTTCTTTTCCTCTCGCTGATTAGGCAGATCTTTTTTATTAAAAAATACTTCCTAACAATTCTCGATATTAAAACCTCCATCATCCAGCTTCCCGACTTCCAACCCATTACTCTCAAACCCTCCTACTCAACACACTCTCTTACTTCTCCGGCATCACCTTATACGTCGGGTCTTCCTGAATATTCACTTCAATTACGGCTTCGGCATTTTTCAGCATTTTCCGGCAGTCTTCGCTCAGATGTTTTAAATGTAGTTTTTTGTTTAGTTGAGCATATCTTTTTGACAATTTGTTTAATGCATCAATGGCACTCATATCGACAATACGGCTTTCTTTGAAATCGATGACCACTTGTTCAGGATCGTTTGTGGGATCAAATTTATCTATGAAAGTAGTTACAGAACCGAAAAATAATGGCCCGTAAATTTCATAATATTTAATACCATTTTCATCAATATACTTCTTTGCACGAATTCTTTTCGCATTATCCCAGGCAAAAACCAAAGCTGAAATAATAACGCCCACCAACACGGCTAATGCCAAATTATGTAAAACAATGGTAATCAGAGCAACCGTTATTCCTACAAAAATATCGGATTTCGGCATTTTGTTGACAATTGTGATTGAAACCCACTGAAAAGTACTGATCGCGACCATCATCATTACACCTACCAAAGCAGCCATGGGGATTTTTTCAATAAACGGAGCGCCGACCAGAATGATAATTAAAATAGTAATCGATGCAATAATCCCGGAAAGTCTTGCCCTCGAACCGGCATTAAGATTCACCAAAGTCTGGGCAACCATCGCACAGCCACCCATTCCGCCGAAAAATCCGTTGGTCATATTCGCAATACCTTGAGCTACAGATTCTTTATTGGCATTTCCTTTAGAATTGGTAATTTCGTCAACCATGGATAATGTAAGAAGAGATTCAATCAGGCCAACTCCCGCCATAATTAATGCGTAAGGGAAAATAATCTTTAACGTTTCCAGAGAAAAAGGAACTTTCGGAATATGGAAGCTTGGAAGACTTCCGCTGACGTGAGCAATATCTGCAACTGTTTTAGTATTAATATTAAAACCTAAAACAATAGCAAAAACAATAAGGATTGCCACCAAAGAAGCCGGAACAACCTTCGTGATTTTCGGAAAAAAATAAACAATGGCAATCGTAAGAGCCGTTAAACCCGACATAATATATAAAGAGGTTCCGTGCAGCCAACTGACAACGCCATTTGCCTCTGTCATTTTAAACTGTTCAACCTGCGCCATAAAAATAATCACTGCCAAACCATTCAGGAAGCCGTACATGACAGGTTGTGGAATTAATCTTACAAATTTTCCCAACTTGAAAATCCCGACCAGCATCTGGAAAATTCCGGCGAGAACTACTGTCGCGAAGAGATATTGTACGCCGTGAGATTGTATTAATGCTATTAAAACAACAATCGTAGCTCCCGCTCCACCGGAAACCATTCCCGGACGGCCACCCAAAATTGCGGTTACCAGTCCCATCATAAAAGCAGCATAAAGTCCCGTTAAAGGTGAAAGCCCCGCAAGAATTGCGAACGAAAGCGACTCGGGAATCATGGTCATGGCGACGGTAAAACCTGCCAGAAGTTCATTTTTGTAATTTATTTTCTTCGAAAAATCGAATAATACTACTTTATTTTCCATTCGGATGCAAAGGTATGCACTAGAAATTTTGTGTACAATTTTTCAGAATATTCATTTAATATTTCACAAAATGTAGATGGTTACAGTGCTTCTTTATCAAATATAAAGCACACACAGATATTTCACACTATAATCCACTTATCCTATACTATTTTCATCAAAAGCGTATTTTAACAAAATTTTTTACTTTGTTTTTTGGGTTTGATTTCTATTTTTTTATATATTTGGAAATGAAGATATTAATTATTTCTTAAAATTTCAATAAATACAATAGAATAAATCTAAATAAATTCTATTGAAGAATATAATAAAAGTAAGAAATTAACAAAAAATTTATATAAAGAGAAAATTGCATGAAAGAGCTTTAATAGGTAATATATTATTCATACTTAAAATAAGAAAAGGTTAGAATATAAGGTTTTACTAAGCGAAAGGGATGAAAAAACGAATGATCGCTCAAAGCATTGACGGATGTAATATGAATACGCAAGGAATTCTTTACAATATACACTGAAATCAATAACACTGGATTTTATACTGGGGTATTTGTTTGGTCAAAAATTGTCTGAGTCTGTAACAGAATCATGGTTTTGTTATTTCAAATCAAATAATATTTTGATCTGAAATTTTTATTAGCCTTTTTTTTAACTTATTCTTATATTATATATCAGAAATATGATCCTATTTCGTTTTGCATGCAGACTATTTAATAAATAACAATTTATTAAAAATGCTATACAAAGAAATACATATAGGACAATTTATCAAAGAGAGAGTCGATGAACAGGAAATTTCTATGGAAAGAATCTGTAATTTTCTGAAGAAAGACGATGAGTTCATTGAAAAAGTTTACAAAAGCAAATCCATAGACACAGACCTTCTTCTCCGTTGGTCTAAATTATTGGAGTACGACTTTTTCAGACTTTACAGCTCCCATCTTATTTTATATTCTCCCCCATCTGCTGTTAATAAAAGTACCAGCCAGAAATCTGAAAAAATTCCTTATTTCAGAAAAAATATCTATACCCAGGAGATTAAAGAATTTATTATTAAAAAAATTCAGTCCGGCGAGATGACACAGAGTGATGTGATCAAAGAATATTCTATTCCCAAGAGTACGCTGCACCGTTGGCTTCAAAAAAACGATACCAATTAAAACACAAAAAAAAATATGCGTCCGAACTATAAAAAGATTTATCTGGATATGTTGAAACAGGATCAGCCGGAAAAGCTGCAGGATCCTAAAATACAATCACTTCTGAAAAACCTTAAAACAACAGAAGATGTTCTGAATTTTAATGAACTGGTTTTTAAACAATCTAAGGAAAGCTTAAGAAACAACCAGAAATTAAAAACCTACGACAAGAAAACAATGCTGAAACTGTTGCAATATCAAAAAAAGCACGGATTTTCGACGAGTTTTATGTCTAAAAAATATAAAATAAGCAGAACCACTCTTGCAAAATGGAAGAAAACTTTCGAAGAGGAAATTTTATAATACAATCATACAGCCGGTAAAATTTACCGGTTTTTTTTATTTTATTTAAGGCAAGATTAAGTTAAAAATAAAAAAATAAACCGTTTTGTCATTTTTAAACAATTAAATTTTTACACAAAAATAAACGGGAAACAAAAAATTCAGATCTAAAGTATTGTATGAAGTGAATAAAATATAAAGATTTAATTAAGAAATTTAATGTAAACAAAATAGGAACATTTAAATAAAATAATTAATAATCAACAAGTTACATTAAAATAGTATGCGAATGGTATACTATTTTTTTTGCATTTTCATGAAATTTGTTTCCCTTTGCAACAGAAAAACACACAACGCATTTGAAAAACTTTCGAAGTCAACAAATGCAAACATGAAAAGGGAAAAAAAGTTTTGACACAAAAACACAGATGAAAAAAAGAAGTTTATGCCGGGATCGCCCCAAAAAAATCCCGGTGTAAATTTCAAAACTAAAAAACACAAATGAAAGAATGGAATTCGATGTCGGGAAAATGCCCCAAGCTCCCGACTGAGATTCCAGACGAAAACACAAATGATGAAGAAAATTTTCAATTAAAAACATAAAACACAAATGAAAGGATGGAATTCAACGTCGGGAAAATGCCCCAAGCTCCCGACTGAGGTTCCAGACGAAAACACAAATGATGAAGAAAATTTTCAATCAAAAACATAAAACACAAATGAAAGGATGGAATTCAACGTCGGGAAAATGCCCCAAGCTCCCGACTGAGGTTCCAGACGAAAACACAAATGATGAAAATTTCATACACTGAAAAAAAGTAAAAATACATAATGAGGGATTATAGCAGAGAAAATGGGTAATATTTTTCTCATCCTGATATTACCCGGCTGCTATAAATTTTAAAACAATAATTTAATTCTAAAAAAATAGAAACCTTTTTAAAAATTTACAAGAAAAAGGTACACACAATCAATATTCATCAATAAATATTATTAATCATAACGATAAATTTGATTAAAACTTAATATTTATTCTTTTTTTTCAATCAACAATCTTATTTTTGTAGGCTAATTAACACAATCAGTTATTTTAACTTCAAGGGGTGAAAGTTAATATGAATAAAATACTCATTTTTATAAGAAGCAGCATTGTACTGCTTGTCTTCGTATGCTCAAATAGAGCAGCCGGCCAACAAAATCAACTGAAACAAATTGATGATCTTCTGGTAAAAGCAGATAATTATAATAAAAAATTTCAGGATATTAATGAACTGAAAACCGCTCAGCAGGCTTATAGTCTGGCTCAAAAAGCTGGAGATGACAATAGAGAAGCTAAAAGTGTCTATTATATAGCCCGGTCTTTATTCAATCTAGGTTTGTTTAAGGAAAGCCTTTCTTATGTGGAAAAAGCAGATTCTGAAAAACATTTTACCAAAGATCCTATTCAAAAGGTTTTATTCACAGAATTGAAGGCCTACCTTTATAAATCTTTGAAGCTGGATTCTCAAAGTAAGAAAGAATTTACAAATGCTTTTTCACTGCTTGGCGATAATAACAGCAATGATGCCTTTGAAATCAGATCCAGAATCTATGCAAATCTATCGCAAAATACTACTAATCAAGACTCTATACTCATCTATTATAATCTTCAAAAAGAAGAATTAAAGAAATTGCCTGAGAAAAAATATTTTGGAGCTTATTGTGAAAACTACAACTATATCGGAAATTTTTATCTGGGAAATAATAAGCTTGATTCTGCCTATTATTATCTGGATAAAAGCTACCAGCTCAAACAAAAATATAAGGATCCCGTACTTTACGAGCAATATTATTTTCTAGGCTCTTACTACAAGCAAAAAAAAGAATATAATAAAGCATTGGATTATTTTCTTAAATGTTATGAAAATATGAAGAAGTATTCATCCAGACTTGAATATTTTCGTTCTGTATACTCTCAACTTACTTCTACCTATTCATCGCTAGGAAATAAAGCAAAGCAAAAAGAATTTGAAGATCTGGGGAAAAAGACCGATATGAAAATCCTTACAGAGCAAAACAAGAATGTAGAACATGCACTGAATATTATTTTAAATGACCAGGAAAAAGAATTAAAAAAATCTGAAACAACAAAATACATCTGGATTTTTACCGGGATTCTGGCTTTAATATTAATTTTTATTTTCGTTTACCGCATTTTAAGAAAAAATTTAAAACATAAAGAAATACTCATTACCGAAGTTCACAGTACCCTTCAGGAAAAAGAAGAAATTATTTCTCAAAAGACTGTTGAGACTGAAGAACTTCAGCTTAGGGTAAATGATGCTTATAATGAAGTGATTGACCTTGCCAAAAAAAATGATCCTTCTTTTTATTTTCGTTTTCAGGAAGTCTATCCTGATTTTCAGAAAAAGCTTTTAAAATACAGCCCGGGTCTCCGGACTTCCGAGCTTAGTCTTTGTGCTTACACTTTTTTAGGATTTAATGTGAAAGATATTGCAGATTATACATTCAAATCTGTGAACACCGTACGGAATAGAAAACAAAACCTTAGAAAGAAATTTAATTTATCCGGTGAACAAGATATGGCGATTTGGTTAAGAAATTTAACTGAAAGAAAAAACTAGAATAAAAATAAAAAACTAACTATCAACAAGTTAAATAAAAGTAGTATATGAATAGTATACTACTTTTTTTGTGTTTTCATGAAAATTGTTTCCCTTTGTACCAGAAAAACACAGATGAAGAATAGAAATTTTATGTCGGGAAATGCCCCAAAAAATTCCCGGCATACATTTCAAAAAACAAAAAACACAAATGATGAAAATTTTTCATAAGTAAATAACAAAGTAAAAATGAAAGGATGGAATTCTAAGTCGGGAAGTTGCCCAAAATTTCCCGGCTAAAATTCCGAACCAGAACACAAACGATGAAAATTTTCAATTAGCAAATAAAAAAAGTAAAAATGAAAGGGGAAATTCTATGTCGGGGGGGGGCGACCTCAAACTCCCGGCATACATTTCAAAAAAAAACAAACACAAATGATGAAATTTTTTTCAAAATTCTAAACACAAATGAAAGGATGGAATTCTAAGTCGCGAAAACGCCCTGTTCCCGACTAAAATTCCAGACGAAAACAAATGATGAAAGTTTTAAAATTTAAAAACACAAAAAACACATAATGAGGGAACTTATAGCTGCAGGTAATGTAATCATCCCTATATTGCCTGCCCTATAATTTCTTAAAATCCTAAATTCTACATTTTTTGCATTTGCGGTAAAACTTATTTTCTTATAAATTTTATTAATTAAATCAAATAATTTAAATATAAATCTTCAATTAATTTTCGCATCTACGATTTTATTTTAGTAACTTAGTAAGATACTGTCATGATAACTTTAAGGGGCGGAAGTTAATATGAAAACAACCTTTATTTTCTTTAAAAACAGCATTTTACTGTTTATATTTTTATGTTCAAATATAACGTTGGGGCAGGAAAATCAATTGAAACAAATTGATAGTTTTCTCCATGAATCTGAAAAAAAACATAGTCATTATAACCATCTGGAAGAACTGCAGATAGCAAAAAAGGCTAATGTATTAGCCAAAAAAATTGGTGATAACCAAAGAATAGCCGAAAGTAACTATATAATTTCCAGAGCATTAGCCAGCCTGGAATTGCCAAAGGAGAGCCTATCTTATATTCAAAAAAGCTTAAATCAAAAGTATACTCAAAAAAACATTCTGCTTCAGGCAAAATTCAAAGAGATAAAAGCATATGATTTTTATGTTTTGTCTTTAAAATCTCAAAGTTCACAGGAACTAAAAAGTATTTTAAAGCTTTTAAAAAACAAGACTGATACTGCTTCAGCACGTATTCTGGCAAGAATTCATACCAATATTGCCAACCAGTATTTTGATAAAAATTCTATTGATTCTGCATTTATTTACTACAGAACCGCTGGGAATTTCTTCGGAAAGCTCAATGAAAAAAGCGCTCATAACACAATAGCAGAGTATTATATTGCGCTAGGAAATGCTTTTTCTCAAAAAAAGGATTTTGATTCTGCATTTCATTATTATCAGAAAAGTTATGACCTGAAGACCAAGTATAAAGATCCTATTATATTTATGCAGTATATTACTTTTGGTAACTATTATCAGGATCAAAAAAAGTATAATGTTGCTTTAGATTATTATTTAAAGGCACTCCAGAATATCAAAGAATATTCAATTAATATCACTCCGTTCAATTCACTCAACAAAAATATTGCCGATGTCTACGGAGCTCTTGGTGATAAAGAAAAACAGAGCCTTTTCGAGAATATTTATACCAATAAAGAAAGTGAAATAGCCGCCACCAGAAGTGAAAGCATGGATTATGCATTGAGTATAATTGTCGATGACAAGGAAAATAAGTATGAAACTTCTGAAAAGAAAAAATATATCTGGATTTTTGTTGGCATTGTGACCCTTGTATTATTCTTCTTTTTTATTTATTCTGTATTAAGAAAAAATTTAAAGCAAAAGGAAACAATTTTTTCTGAAGTACACGGCACATTACAGGAAAAAGAAGAGATTATTTCCCAAAAGACCGTTGAAACCCAAGAGCTTCAACTTAAAGTAAATGAGGCATATAATGAAGTTTGTGAATTGGCAAAAAATAATGATCCCAACTTTTATTCCCGTTTTCTCGAGGTCTATCCTGATTTTCAGAAAAAACTTTTAGAATACAGTCCCGGCCTCAGAACATCTGAGCTTATTCTTTGTGCCTATACATTTTTAGGATTTAACATTAAGGATATTGCCGATTATACTTTCAAATCTATCAATACTGTACGAAACAGAAAACAAAACCTTAGGAAAAAATTTCTCATACCCACAGAACAGGATATGGGAATGTGGCTACGAAATGTCCTGGCTAAACCAACTGGTAAAGAAGAATAATATCAAAAATTATAAAATTTAAACAGTTAAAAAAAAATTGTCTTTATTTAAAATTTCAATTTCAATAAAAATTGTTTAAATCACTTCAACTAGACGCTAGTTAAAACTTATCTTACTAAAAAAACCAAAATTAATAACTGACAATCAATTAATTATAAAAAACAGTATCTAAATAGTATATCCTTTTTTTTGTTTCTTCATGAATTTACCTTCTCTTTGCATAGTAATTTTTTTCAGTCGATCGTTATTAATATTTTATTAAACACAAATGATTAAAAAATTATATCAATAAGTTTCGCCCCAAATTTTCTGGTATAATTTACAATAAAAATTATTTCAAAAAACTGAAAAATATTAGATTTAAATTACAAACACAAGCAATGATGAAATTTAAATTTCAACGAAAGCCGGGAAGCTTTTTTTGATATTTAAAACCCAAACACACATGTGAAAAAAAATTTTATTAAAACAAGGGCAATATTTCAATATTGCCCTTTTCTTAAAACACTCCATTTTCAAATAATATTCTTTATATACTTTCAATTAAAAATCCGATGAAAACATTTTCATCGGATTTTTTATTTTCATAAAGGTAATGACAAAAAGAAAAGGACAAAAGCGGGGCTTTTCATTCGCCGGAGTCGAACCGGATAGCCTTGCCGGAGTAACCGACTTCGCTATTCCTCCCCAAAGGTGAACGATGGAACTTTTCTTTACGACACTTTATGTAAAACAAGGCTACAACCAAAAAGCGTAATGTCGTGCTCTAACCAACTGAGCTACTTTTCCTATTTGAATTTTGTGTTTTGATTGTGGAAAAGGCGGGACTCGAACCCGCGACCCCGTCGTAATGAGCGAAGTAACACTATTCTACGGCACCTGTTTCAATTTTTATGCAAAAAAGAGACAAAAGGCGAAAAGACAGACATGCACCTGATCCCTACTGTTATTCAGGAAATTGCACTTTTCTTAGATTTTTGAGATCTAAATTCTGACTCGAAGTAAGCCTTTTCTACGGCACTCTTTTATTTTTTAATCAAGGTAAAATTATAGAATCCTTTTTTCAGTTCATTTGCTCTACCAACTGAGCTACTCTTCCTCGTGGAACAGGCAGGATTCGAACCTGCGACACAATGTTTGGATATCGAAGTATGATTCTAAGACGACACTTGATTTTTATTTTATCGTTTCAATGTTTATAGTTTTTAAAATCGAGCAAAAATTTGAAAGAGGCTTTTTTTCAATTTGGATTCGAAGGAACTCTTTCTTACGGCATCGATTGTTTTTAAGTAAGGTAAAAAATCAAACAGAGACTTTGCATGCGGCACGCTACCAATTACGCCATCCAGAATTTTCGGGAACAGGATTCGAACCTATATAACCGCTCCTTAACGAAGAAATTCTGTTTTACGACACTTACTTTTTTGAGTTTTTATGGTTATTGTTTTTTGTTGTTGCAAAATTATTGTGTTAGTACGCATTCTTTTTACGCAGTTGAAATTATTTTTAAATTTAAAAAACCAAGTAACAAGTTATAGGAGTTTTTTATGTTGTTCAAGTTTTAAATTTGATCGATGGAACTCTTATGGTAACGACATTGGTTAATATAAACCGAGCAATATAGCGAAAAGACTCTATGTCAATTGGAAGTCGAAGGATTTCTTTTCTTACGGCATCGGTTTGTTTTATTAATCATAATCATCTTTTGCAAAGAAAGTAATCTGGGCCTTATCTAAATCAATTAATAAAAAACATATATAAAAGCCCATATCATAGCCACTCCAATCTCCAATGTTGAATATTCTATAATTATCGTTTTGAAACAATTTCACTAGAAAATCATTGATCATTTTACTTGTCAATCTATCTGAAGATTTCCATTCTTCGTATACACTTCCCTCTTTTGCAATCTCAAACAAATATCTTTGTAGCTTCAATTTATTCATTTCTGCTATGGGTAATTTTCTAAAATTTTCCAATGAAGTATATTGTGTGGCTATTGTGAAAAAATCGCTATCTTCATAGAAGTAGAGACTTATCCTTCTTAAAGTTTCATTATTTATAAGATGATAAATAAAATCTTTTGCATCAGAAGTTGCAGACTGAAAAGGAATATTAATATCAAAATCTTCTAACGGTTTATGAATGGAATTAAGATAATTTCTAAATTCCTCCTGATTACTCTCAATTGTTTTGATAAAGAAAAAACCATTAAAGATTAATTTAGAATATTCCTTTATAAATTCAGTTTCCTCTAAACCAATATTTATTTCGCTAAACTCAAAATCTGCTACTTTTTTATATTTATTTTCCATTTCTGCAGTTTGTTTTTTCCTAGCCCCGATTGCAACGGCATCCTTTTTCTTTTTTCTCAAAAAAGAAAAAGATATAGTGGAAAGCGGGAAATAGCTCTTAAAAAAATTGGTTATTAGTTTTATTTTTAAAAGCAGTGCCTTTTACAGTACTACTTTGTTAATCATTTCAATCGCTGATTTTCGGTCTTCCAAAGCATTCAGTACATCGAAAATTTTGTCGGACCAACCTGCGATAAGGTATACATCATTCTTTTTGATATCCAATGGTTGTTTTCCGTAACCTGCCAAATCAAAAATATACAATTTTGCATTGGGGTTGAAACGTTTGTATTGATTCCATGAGCTTTCAAAAGAATTTCTATCTCCATTGCTATTCCATAGCTGTGTATCGGTGAACAGCATTACTTTATCTACCTTTTCACTTCTGTTCAAAAGATCTTCGATCACCAGATAACCGTTTGTGGAATAACCAACTTCACCTTCTCTTTTATAAAACGCATCAACGTTTCTCAAGATACCGTTTTTAGGCATCGGAACTCTCTTCCAACGGTCACCAAACATACCTGAAATCACATTTTTGCACTGTGACTGCAACATCATCGACATCAACAAACCGATATCGTACAACAAAACCTTAGATTTCGGAGAAACCGGCTGCTGCATCGACCCGGAAACGTCTGCCGCAATCACCACCGAAGTCTCGAAGCCAAAACCTTTGATGTTTTTTGCGCTCACCAATACCGCATCTTCCAATGCTTCCAAAATTGATGACAGATATTTTGAATCGATCGCTTTCAATTCTCTATACGCCGCCAAAAATCTGAATGGCAATTGCTTCGAATTTCTCACCGCCTTTTCATCTGACAAATAGCTGCACACCTTGTAAATCGCATCTGAGGAGACGTTGGCTTCCAGAATATTTCTGAGATTTCGCAATGTTGCCATATAACCCAATTTGTTGCTGAAAATCAGTTCTTCCCATTTATTTTTGAAAGCAATTTTTTTTTCTGCTTCATTGAAAAATTTTGCCTGTCCCAACATGGAAAGTTCAACTTCCCATGTGTAAGGCGTTTCTAACGAATCGTTTACAATTTTATTGAAAATAGCCTGTTGATTTTCATCTTTTGCTTTTGGGTGAACCAAAAACAAGGCATCTTTCAAGGTTACTTCCGCTTTTCTGTTGTATTTCGCGAACTGGTACTCATCAAATTTATTGAATGATTTTACCAGACCTTTTTGAATCTGTTTTGAAAGTTTGTTCAACTTTTTAGTTTCCGTTCTTTCATTGGCCAACTGGTAATAAGCCAGCAATTCGGTGATTTCGTCAGCTCTTTGGATGACTCCGTCCACGGTTTTGCTTACCAGGTCTGTTCCTGATGTTTGCTTTGCCAATTCGGTCGTCAATACCAAAGGAATCGAACGCAGGTACATATCTTTTCTAGCATACACCGCCAGTTTTGCCACAAATTCAGGGTCGTTTTTCTGAATCAGAGTCTGGATTCTCGCCAGTCTGTCAGCTCCTTTTTCATAGTTGGTATTGGATAATCCTGTTGTAACAACAGCACTGTATAATTCTTCTGCAGGTGTCATCGTGTAAGCTTTTGCACCTTCGTAGTTCAGGACTACTCTTTTTTCTTTTCTTAAAAAATTAAATTTCATGGTTACTGTTTTATTGTTAAACATGTTGGAAGATTATCACTTCCTCACTGATTTCTGATGCAAAGTAAGAGCAGTGATGCGCAGTGTTTTTGCGTAGTTGTTTTTTTTAACACTAATGACACGAATTTTTGTAATAAATTGTGTGATTGCTTATAATAGATTCTTTATTACGCGTTGCTTCATTCGGAACGACAGTCCGGATAAAACAAGCATAAAATTTACACTCGTCTTTATTTTGTAGCCTTGATGAGATTCGAACTCACATTCCCTATCGGCATTGCGGCTGTAAATACGCTTCCCTACTTTCCCTAAACGATTTCGGTGCATCTGTAAACTCTACCCATTAGTCCGCGCAGGTCTAACCGGAATATCCGCAAACTCTACGGTAAGTAATATTTTGCCGCAGGCTTTTCCTTTTAAGCTACAAGGCTGATTGTAAAGCAGGTTTCTTGTTACAGAAACCCACTTTTTATAGTAAATGATTATTAGTTTCTATTTTGCAAAAATCTCTTTCAGCTGAGAAACGATATTGCTGTTTCCGGAAACGGTGATATCTCCAATTTTGTCGGCGATTTTCTCCATGTATTCCATTTCTTTCAGCTTCCAAAGGACTTCGTTTTCTTCCATTAATTTGGCTGTGTTCAGCAAACTTCTGGTAGAAGCGGTTTCTTCGCGACGCATGATGCTGTTGGCCTGAGCTTTTTTCTCGGCAATCAAAACCTGGTTCATGATTTCTTTCATTTCACCCGTTAAAATCACATCACGGATTCCTGCGTCGGAAGCTTTTAAGCCCAATTCCTCTGCCTTATTTCCAAGATTTTCAAGGATTTCTTTTCCTACAGAATCTTTTTTCAACAGCAATTCATCCAATGTCAAAGCTCCCACGAATTCACGCAAAGCCAGCTGCATCAGAATATATAATTGCTTGTCATATTCTTTATTTTCCATCAACGCTTTTTCGATGTTTTCCACCTGAAAACGCACATAGAAATTGATACGAAGCATCGCCTTATCCTTTGTTAAAAGTTCCTGACCGGCAATTTCCATTTGCTGCATACGCACATCGATGGCTTTTACCTCGACAGAAATTTCATTGTTCCAGAAATAATAGGTTCCGGCTTCTAGAACCTTTGTCAATTTTCCGTCAATTAACAATAATCCTTTATATTGATTCGTCACCACAAACTTTCTTGTGAAATTTTTCAACTTCATATTTTCAAGAATTGTTTTGGAAATTTTCTCTGTAATTTCAACTTTGGTTAAATCCATTTTTTGAAAGTCTCTGTTTAGAATTCCTTTCCAGAAAGCATATTGACCAACATTCAGTACTTCTTTGAAAATTCCGTTTTCAAAAACCAATACGATTTCACCGTCTTTTACTTCAACGACTTCTAGCATTGATTTCAGGTTTTCATTTTTCAATAAAAGAGTAAGATCATCAGAATTAGCCTTAAACAAAGACTTCATATCATATACCTCTACGGATTTATTTCCGTAAATCCAGTGTTTACCCTCTTTTAAAATTTCAATTAAGTTTCCGTTTTTGAAAACCAAACCTGTCTGATAAGCATTAATTTGTACATTTTTTAACATCGTTTTTATATTTATAAGGATTATTAATTTTAACTAAAAAAGGAAAATCCCAGAATCTTTTCTTCTGAAAATGGCGGAAGAAAGGAGTTCGGAAAAATTCATTGAGTTCGGAAAAAATATTTTCAAATTCAATTTCTAAGTTTTGAGATTTTGGGCGTGTCCCTCACCTTGCTAAACCAGCAACTCGGGTCGCTACGTTCACTTCTATCTTTTTTTTGCAAAAAAGGATATCCATTACCATCGCTCACGCGGAAAACCGTTTTCCTTAGAAAAAACAATCAGTAATAATTGATTCTTCATCTCGATTTCATTTTCGGAAAACATCTTTCTTTCAGGCTTTTTCAAAATGTGATTCAACAACTGAAAAAATCCCGGACTTTTCCATGGTGAATATTTTTTATGAGATATTCAAACTCGCTTAAAAAAAATAGATTTTTAGTCTATTTTCCAACTACAGTGAAAGTGTAGTGCTCTAACCAACTGAGCTATCCCGTGCGCAACGAGAGAGGGAGTCGAACCCTCGCAAAAATCTATTGTTCTACCTATTGAACTATATCCCCTTTTGAGAGATAGAAGGACTCGAACCTTCAACCGATAGAGTGGTGAGATTTTTTGGAAAATCTCTAAACCTTCAAGCCAAGCTGAACAGAATCAATAATGTCTCTCGCCAAATTTTTCTGCAATGGTGCTATACAGAAACACTCAACATGACCTACCTGATATTTTGACTAAAATCTTTTTTTCAAAATTTTAGTGTTGTTTCATTTTGATGATGCAAAGTAAGAACATTGATGCGCAGTGTTTTTGCGTAGTTATTTTTTTTTATATAAACACGAATTTTTGCACTAAAGGCACTAATTTTTGTTTTTTGATATTTGTGAAAATATTTGATTGTTATAATAGATTCTTCATTACGTGTTCCTTCATTCAGAATGGCAATCAGGAGGTTTAACATAGGCAACAAGCAACCGATAACTAGCAACCAGCAACCAGCAACAAACCACCATCAACCAAAATAAAATCTATCTATCATTCATTTTACATAAAGGAATTAAGAGTTTGGAATTTTTGGAAATCTCTTTCCTAGTTTTGTTTTGATTAAAATTAAAACTATGATTAAAGGATTATATGAAACTCACATTCAGGTAAGTAATCTGGAAAAAGCTGTAGAATTCTATACTAAAGTTTTAGGACTGGAATTAGCCCATAAAGAAGAAAGCCGTAGAATTGCATTTTTATGGATCGGAAAAAATAAGGAATCAATGCTGGGTCTATGGGAACAGAGAGAAAATTTGCAGACCAGACATTTTGCTTTTACAGCTGATAAAGAAGATATACTGAACAATTCCGTTGAGTTTCTGAAAAATAAAAATTTAAAACCATACAATTTTTTGAAAGACGGAATTGAAAAACCTATGGTTTTCGCCTGGATGCCGGCTTTGGCAATTTATTTTAATGATCCCGACGGAAATCAGCTGGAATTTATCTCGATATTGGAAGGAGAAGGAAAACCGGAATTGGGTGTGCTTTCTTATGAAGAATGGCTGGAGAAAGCAAGAGCATAAACATCTATTTTTCGCCTTACATTAGCAAATCTCAATTGAAAAATTCTCAAACCGTTAGGTAAACAATTGTCTGAACTCTACCGGACTTAATTTTGTTTTGCTTTTAAACAGCCTGCTGAACGATTGCGAATGTTCAAACCCAAGTTCATACGCGATCTCGCTTACCGACAAATGGGTGGTTGACAATCTTTCCTTCGCCTTATCTATAAGGCGATTCTGAATGTGTTGTTGCGCATTTTGCCCCGTAAGGCTTCTCAGCATATCACTTAAATAACTTGGTGATAGATTAAGATGATCTGCCAGATACTGAACTGTAGGCACTCCTTTAAACAGACTTTTTTCTGTATTAAAATATTCATCGAGAAGGATTTCGGTTTTTAACAGTAAATCGGCATTAACAGCCTTTCGGGTAATAAACTGGCGTCTGTAAAAGCGGTTGCTGTAGTTTAGAAGTGATTCGATCTGGGAAATGATGACATCCTGGGTCATATCATCGAATCTTTCATTCAGTTCTTCTTCAATGTTTTTAAAAAGAGTGATTATCGTTTCCTTTTCCTTAGCGGAAAGATGCAGTGCCTCATTTGCCGAATAAGAAAAAAAACCATATTGCTTAATTTTTGAGGCAAGCGGGTACGTTAATAAAAAATCAGGATGAACAATGAGAGTATATCCTGAATGATCACCATTATGGTCACTATCTGCAGTTACCTGATGGGGAGAAACAAAAAACATTCCGCCTTCATCGAAGTCATAGTACTGCCTGCCATATTTTAACTTACCTGTCAGATTAAATTTCAAAGATATTTTATAAAAAACAGATGTACGAATAGCCGGCAGGTGACCTGTCGGCAATGTATTGGCAGTATTATTAATAAGGCTTATCAGTGGGTGCAACGGTTTGGGAAGCCCAAGTAGCCGATGCACTTCTGACAAGGAATTATAATGGTAAGGAGTATTGGCTTCCTTCATATCATAAATATAATTAAAAATATTGATTACCAAGGAATTTCTCCTGTCTCAGGATTATTATCGGGGCAGAAAAACTTACCTGTTGGCCCGTCATTATCAATGAGTGCATAACGAAGAATATGTTCTGCAGCTACCTCTACGCTTCCCGTTCCAAGGTGATGATTAAAGTCTGTAGCAGTAGACGGTGGACTCACAGCGTTTACCTTAAAATCTGTGTTACGCAGCTCATAAGCCAATGCAATAGTATACATATTTAATGCAGATTTTGAAGACTGATACACAGCACCTTTTGCATGATAATATTTGTATTCAGGGTCGCTGTGCAAGGTAAGTGACCCCTGGCTTGAGCTTACATTTACAATTCTTGGTGTCGGCGATTTCTGAAGCAGATCAATAAATGCCTGCGTTGTTCTAATGACACCAAATACATTTACATCATATACTTCTTTAAATTTATCAACACCCGTACCGAGTGCAGTGTGCATCAACGGAATATCTCCTTGAAATTCTATCCCGTTAATACCTGCATTATTTATCAATATATCCAGCATATCTGTTTTATTACCGATTTCATTGCGTGCTGCATTTATTGATTCCTGATCTGTGACATCCAGCTGTATTGCTTCAATATTTACAAGACCTTCGGATGTAAGTAATTCTACAGCATCCAGACCAGATTTAAGATTGCGGCTTCCTATAAAAACATAATATCCTTTTTGGGATAACTGTCTTGCCATCTCCAAACCAATTCCTTTATTGGCTCCTGTAATTAATACTTTTTTCATTTTATATCTGTTTAAATTTCAGATACAAAAATCGTTATCATTGTCCCCGGCTTTGTAACCTTATTGCGGTATTTTGTAACATAATCATTGGTTACAGAAAAGACTTTACGTAGATAGTTTCTGAAGACACCAATGCAAAATTTTCGCAATATTCTTCGCATCATCCACACCTCTGTGATGTGTACCTTCGAGCGTGAGATTCAGCTCGCCCAAAGCTCTTGCCATGCCCACACTTTTGCGAACAGTCGGGTGTAGTTCCCCGAACAAAGTTTTCACATTGATATGATCATCACTCAAAGGATAATCCAGATTGAATCTTCTTGCCTGGTTTTGAAGCATATTCAAATCATAGTTTCCATAACTTGCCCAAGTCAGGTCTTCAGAATCGTATTCCGCTCTCAGAATATCCAATGCATCTTCGAATAAAATACCTTCATCATCAAGCATTTGTTGGGTAATGGAAGTCAGTTCCGTACAAAACGGGCTCACTTTTGAAAATTGAGGTTTCACTAAAATCCCCTCATTTTGCGAAATTTTACCGGTTTTTGCATCCATAATACAAACTCCGATTTCTACAATTTCACTTTCCTGGCCTCTCGGCGGGCGGTCATTCCAACACGTGGCTTCGAGGTCTATAATTAATATGTTGTCTGTTGTTTTCATTGTTGAATATTTAATTGTTAAAAGGATGGAAGCTGGGAGTTGGAGGCTGGAAGTAATTTACACACTGCAAAAACTTCCCGCTTCCATCATCCATCTTCCTTACCAAATAATTACTCCAAAATCTTCCTTAAAATTTTGGCAGCGTTGTAAGCATCGTCTGCTCCGCTGTGATGATTTCCTTCAAAATTCATATTCAGGAACTTCAGGGCTCGTTTTAAGCCCATCATTTTATGAAGTCCGTTATAATTTTTGAATTGATGCATCACATTGATATAATTTTCCGAAAAAGGATTTTCGATTCCAAACCAATCACATTGTTCCATGATCTGCTCTTTATCGAAGTTTCCAAAACCGGCCCAGGTAAGTAAGGCTGAATCATATTCATCCCTGATTTTTTCGCAGGCTTCTTCGAAATATATTCCTTTTTCTTCAATTAATTGTGGAGTAATTCCGGTGAGATCTGTACAAAATTTGTTGATTTTAGACCTTTCAGGAATGACATAAATGCTTTGTTTCCTGGAAATTGCTTTGGTTGTTCTGTTTAATTCGCAAATTCCTATTTCTATAATATCGGTTTTTTGACCAGGCGGGATTCTGTCGTTTTCCCAACACGTGGCTTCCAAATCGACGATTAATATTTCGTTTGTTGTTTTCATGTTTTTTTAATTTAAAGAATGGAAGCTCGAAGTTGGAGGTTGGGAGTGAATTACACACTGCAAAAACTTCCTGCTTCTAGCATCCAGCTTCCATCATACTAATTTCTCGGTGCAAATGGCGGCGTCCATTTTTTCTTTTTCATGATCTCTTTCACTTCCTCGTAAGAAATTGGGTAAAAATTATGACAGTCTACTCCAACATCGATGCTTAAAGCCATTTCATCATCCGGCAATGTTCCGTGGGAATGTCCGTAAAGCTGCCAAATCCCACGATGTGAGCCATTCCAGGTACGCATGGCGTAATGAAAAAGAATGATTTTCTGTTTGCCATTACTATTTTCCGGTTCATCAATTCTTAATTCGTGGTAATCTCGAATGGAATCAAATCGTTTTGGGTAAGTCAGCGCTGCACCTTCGTGATTACCTTTTATCAAATGGATATTTCCGTTTAATTGATCCAGAATTTCTTTGGTAAAATCCGGTTTTCCTAAACTTAAATCTCCTAAATGGTAGACCGTGTCACTAACTCCGATTTTCTCATTCCATCTTTTAATGAGTTCTTCATTCATATGATCCAAAGACTCAAAAGGTCTTTCAGAGAATTTTATAATATTTTCGTGACCAAAATGATGGTCTGCTGTGAAAAATATATTGGGTTTCATTTTTTTTATTGTTCATTTTTAACTACAAAATTTGAACGTTCTCACTGTCATTCTGAATGGAACGAAGTGTAGTGAAGAATCTCTAAAATCCTTATGCGAGATTCTTCCTTCGTCAGAAAGACAAACTAACTGTTTAAAATTGCAATTTTAGTTTAATAAATATTTTTAATCAATTTCCTTGAAACGCTTTATAAAAAGCCGTTTCAATTTCCAGTTGATCACTTTCTACATATCTTCGTGAAAAGTGAATCGGAATTGCCTCTTTCACTTCACATTCATTCATGACTTTTCCGGATGCAGACGCAAAACTATGATAATTGATCTTCGCAAATTCCTGATCTTCATCTTTGTAAAATGTTTCGATGTAAACCAGATCTGCCCCTTTGAAAACCGTTTTTATTTTTTCATAATTGTCTTCACAAACGGCATGATCCATAATTACACCTAATTTGTATCCTGTATTTCTAGTCAATAAATGAAAAAAAGCTGAAGCTCTATACACTGTTTCTTCAATCTGAATTTCTTTATCGGAATCGTTATTTTCAAAAGCTGTTTTTAATTCGCTGATCCATTTTCCTTTTTTAAATTCAGAAGCATTCTCATTAAAAGTCACTGAATCTTTTTCCTTGAACAGATAAGCAATGGAATCTGTTTTATGATCGAGAATGGCAAAGTCAACATTCACATATTCATTTTCAAAAAGGAAATTTTGTGTTTTTATCAATTCAAGATTCCAATGTGGCGGATGAATTTTATAAACATTAATTTCTTCTCTTGAAACGATTTCTCTAATCTCATATACAATCGCATTTTCATCAATTAAATTCCAAGTGTAAGATTTTAATCTGGCTTCAATCTGCTGATGAATATTTTTCGGTCCGCAAATCACAATTTTTTCTCCGCTTCCAATCTGATGTCTGAAAATTCCATCAAAATTTGAAAAATGATCAATGTGAGTATGACTGATGAACACCGCCGAAACGGATTGAACTTCTTTCACCGTCAATAAACTTGCTTCACCGCAATCACATAAATAATGCTTTGCTGAATTTGGGACTTTTATTAATATGCTTATGTCTTCTTTTAAAAGACTTTTTATTTCTGCTTGTAACATTTTTTTTAATTTTTTATGAACCACAAAATCATTTTCTCTGTTTGTATTCAGGAGAAATCTAAACCTCAATTTTTAAATTAATTTTTCCACAAATATTGCCTAGATTCCTACGGAATGACAAACTTAATCGAAAATTTTATGGTTTTATTTTACACATAAAAAAGTTTCGATAAAATAAATTACCGAAACTTAATCTCTATTTTAAACAATAAGTTCTTTTACCAGTTTTCTGCGCACACCAAAATCAGACTTTCTGATCTTACACATACGATTATCAGAGGTATGATGGAAAACAATACCTTCCATATTATTCTCAGGATTACTCAAAAAGTTTTTGATAAATTCAAAATCTAAACTTTCTAAACTAAGAATATTTTCTCCATGTTTTACCAATAAATGACCTTCTATATTTTCAGGATTTCCTTGTATTTTCTCACCAATAAGTTCATACGTTCCGTCTTCCACTTTGCCCAATTCAGCCAAAGCAGCGAAACCTTCCCAAAAATATTTATCTTCTTTTTTATCAATATCACAAGCTACCCAATGCGGATGATGACCGGTAATAAGATCAGCTTCCTGACACGGAATTGCACCATCTGGAGCTATTTTTCCCTTCTTGGCATCGTATCTTTTGTATAATTTCCCATTGATTACTGCACATGCAGAACCATCAAACTTTTGTGTAGCAACAGCTTCTCCACCAAAAACCCATTTATTTTCAGGATTAATTTCGTTAATAACTCTTCCTAAATTATTTATATCTTTTTTGAATAATGTACTTATCTTTTTCATTTTTTAATAGTTTTTAAAGTTTTTTAAAAGGCTTTCAATATTTTCCTTTCCAACAGGATTCATGGAGTGGCAATAGAATTTTGGCAAATTCAAATAGTTATCCATACAATATTCTATGAGCCATTTTGCGCAATCATAGCCTGTTTTTTCCACAAATTCCTGAGAATCCGGTTTTAAATAATGTTCATCCGCAAGGTCGTGGTCAAAAGAGATCATTTCCGGAAGTCCTTTTTCCAAAATCCTGTTGACAAACTGTTCGTAATTTCTAACGATATGCCAGTCTTTTCTGAGGAAAATATCCTGTTTGGTATAATGATATGCCTCAATCGGGTATCTTATATCATCCAGAAATAAGAATCTTTTTGTTATTTCCATTGCTTTATTTTTTTAATTGGAAAAGTAAATTTTCAATGCTTTGACAATGCTTTTCACGTTGGTGTTTGGATAAAACCCGGAGCTGTTGATGCAATTTATTTCAACAATTTTCCAACCTTCATCGGTTAAACAAATATCCATTACAAAGGCTTCTTCTAGGTTGAAAATCTGGATCATTTCATTAGCGAAATTCAATCCGTCTTCTGAAATTTTTTCTTCGAAAGGCGCATTATCATTAAATTTATAATATCCTGCATCAATAATCTGTCCACCAACAATCCAAAGTCTTGCTTCTTTAATCGTTCGTTTTGCTTCAGAAATTTGAATCAAAGAATCTTCTGTAATTCTGTTTAATTGATTTTTTAATGATTCAAAAACGAAATCTTTCCATTCTGCTTCTGTGAAAACTTTTCCTGTGAAAATTTTAGCTTCATTATAAGGTTTAATGAATTTAATTTCATCTTTTTTCCAAATCAATTCTTCTGAAATTTTATGTACGGAAACTTTATGATTGAGAAGATTTTCACCATAATATTTGGAATACACTTCATACAGGTGATTTCCTCCATAGAAAGAACCGGGAAACCAATCTGTATTTTGTTTTGCCAATCTTGCAATCGTCACCGAACCATATACAAAAACATCTTTTCTGTCTGTTTCGAAGTCTATTTTTTCTGCAGTTGGAGGAATATTAATTACATGGTAATCAATATTTAATTCTTCCAAAGCATCAAAAATTTTGTAGTGATCGGGATCTAAATATACATTAGCCTGAACTAAAAAATACATGGTTATTAGTTTTTAAGGTTTTATTTATTTTTTTAGTTGGAAGCTAGAAGCTGGATGCAGGAAGTTAAATTCATACAGTTAAAAAACTTACATCATCATACATCCCGCTTCCTACTTCCTCACACCATCATATCAGCACAATTGGAACTAGCGAATGCATAAGGTTTTGCTTTAAACACATATCCCATTCCCAGAATGTATCCCATTGCGTCTTTCAAAGCGATGTTGGATTTGAAATCCGGGTCGGTATTAATGTCTGCGTGCACCTCCATTTCCACACCATAAGCATCCAGAATAGAGCAGATCGTGTATGCAATTTCTACGGATTTGTTCACCTCGTTCAGCATTCGTTCTTTGATACTGATATTCTGTATTTCTCTTTCTTTTCTGATAAAGGTAAACGCTCCTTTTCCCTCACGAATAAAGACCACTGCCGTAGCATAATTGATGGCATCACCATACACATGGGAGTCTGAACCCACGCACACTTTCAGTCGGTGTCCATTGGCTTGTTCGCGGATGATGGCTTCTTCTACCAGCTGTGTGATAGAGTGTTGGAAAATTTTCCCAGTCATGTTTTGCCACATTTGTTGTTGCGTTTCCATTTTTTCTACATGTTTTGTTTTGTCTAAATTTTTATTAATTATTTGTTATGTTAATGATGAATTATCAATCGCTTTGCTTGTCAATTTTAAAATTCACTTGCAACGCAAAATTCACATTTGACCATTCACTTTTTTGTTGATTCATCAGGACTCGAACCTGAACAACAAGAGTCAAAGTCTTGTGTGCTGACCAATTACACTATGAATCAGTTTTAAGTTTTGAGTTATTACCCATTGTCCATTACTTATATTTAGGTCTGAGAAAAGCTTGTCTATATTTATAAACTATGCCTGTTATATTTGTAAAGATCTTCTGCGCTCAACAAACTTTTCTCTTTCCATTTAAACCTATTTTTTTGTGAATTGTGAATTACTTTGTAGTCAATTTTTTAAAATTCACTGGCGTAGCAAAATTCGCTACCCACTTATTCACTTTTTTGTATTCTATAAGGGAATCGAACCCTTGTTTTCTGCTCGAAAGGCAGGCGTCCTGAACCGTTAGACGAATAGAGCGTTTTTTGAATTGTAAATCGTCAATTTGCTTTGCAGTCAAATTTTTAAAAATTGACTACAAAGTAATTCACCATTCACTTTTTTTGACCACTGATCAGGAATCGAACCTGAACAACAAGAGTACATTTCCTGCATGCTGCCATTACATTATCAGCGGTTTTGTGGAAGTAGTAGGATTCGAACCTACTCAGCAATGAAGCAACAGATTTACAGTCTGCCCCGACTCTCCAACTTCGGCGTACTTCCGGATTTGGTGCTAGTTGATTGTTGTTGGTTGATAGTTTTTAGATCATGCAATATCTCTAACTTCTAATCTCCAGCATCTAATTTCTTTTTTGTGAAGAAAAATAAAGCTTGTCATTATTTTTTTAGTTTGATATATGAACTTCTTCGCTCGACAAACTCTTTTTTTCTTCGGAACTAATCTCATTTTAGTTATTTGAGATGGTTATGGGATTCAAACCCACTCAGCTCACGCAACGGTTTTGCAGACCGCCCCGACTCTTCCACTTCGGCGAACCATCGTTTTTTAACAAGTTGTTAGTTGGTTGCTAGTTGATTGTTTTTAGATAATATTACATCTCTAAATTCTCATTTCTAGCTTCTAACTTCTACTAAAAAAATAAAGTTTGTCTCAATTTTTTGTTTGATATAAGAACTTCTGCGCTTTGACAAACTTTATTTTACCTAAAATTTATATCATGTTTACAACTTCCCTCATCCATCTTCAATTTTCCAGCCTCAGGTGAGTTAAGAAAAAGCTTGTCTATATTATATCGTGTTTTTGGCGTAAAGATCTTCTGCTCTCGACAAACTTTTTCTTTTTCTCTTTGAAACAATTAACTTAGTCTGAATTGTGAATTGTCAATCTACTTTGATCGTTAAGTTTAAAATTCACTTGTGAAACAAAATTCACTATTGACCATTCATTTTTTTTCGTCTGGAAAGCAAGATTCGAACTTGCGACCTCCCGCGTCCAAGGCGGGTAAACAACCACCGTTATCTTTCCAGTTTTGCAGATTCACTTCAAAATTCTTCTCCGAGAGACAGTCGGATCCGAAGTTTTCCGTGAATCTTTGCGGTCTATGCGAGAATCGAACTCGCAGTGCCTGAGCGACAGTCAGGCAGGTTAGCCATTACCTCAATAGACCATTTTTTTGTGATTCCGACAGGACTCGAACCTGTAACCCTGGGTTTAGAAAACCCATACTCTATCCAGTTGAGCTACGGAACCTTGAAAATGTGAATGGTGAATTCTCAATCCGTTTTGCTTGTCAATTTTTTAAAATTCACTATTGACCATTCACATTTTTTTGTAATCGCAGAAGGACTCGAACCTTCAACCTTCGGCGTATCAGACCGATGCTCCAACCAATTGAGCTATGCGATTATTGTAATTTGTGAATCGTCAATCCGTTTTGCTTGTCAATTTTAAAATTCACTTGTGAAACAAAATTCATCATTGACCATTCACATTTTTGGGTATCTCCGGGGATCGAACCCTGTTCTCCGGTGCCACAAACCGACGCTTTACCAAATAAGCTAGAGAAACCATAAAAAAAGCGCCTCTTTTTGAGAGGCGCTTTATATTTTTTTGACGTGTCAGTTCATTAGCTGACCCCAATATATAAGCACCTTTTATCCACAAATTCACTATCAAGAATACATGCATACCCCAGTCCCATCGGCTCCTGTCCGTGTTGTCTTGAATACTGATTAGATATTTTATGTAACTGTTTCATTTTATTCTTGTTGTTTAAAAATGTTTCTGTTAAAGCTTGAAAACTTGTTGCTTTCAATTTTCGGTTGCAAAGTAAATATGATTTTTTTTAACTCGCAAATTTATTTTTCATTTAACTTATTGAAAATCAATTAATTAATTCCATATTTTAGAATAAAGAATTTCCGTCCGCAATATTTTGCAGATGTCTTAAATACCTAAATGACTGTCTCTCATCGGGTTACTTATCACGCTTTATTTTCTTATTAATTGTTCATTGTTGATTAAATAATTTTCACTTTTATGGTTATTTTTTTTCATTCTAAATAATTTCTGTCCTAAAAACACAAAAAACGCCCCGATCATCGAGGCGTTTCTGCAGTATTTTGATTAAATTTTTACGAGTTTACGGTAAATAATTTTCAAAGCAAGCACATTTCGCCTCATTCAATATCATCCATTCATATCCAAACGATCCCTTTAGTACAGGGTGATCGCATAGATTTAAACTGATATGTGCTCTTTGTATTGTCATAATTTTATTGGTGCAAAGATAAATGTTTTTCTTAATTAAATAAAAGGTAACTGGGAGTGTTGGTGCAAATGATTCTATAATTGACGCTAATTTTTAGTGTTGAAAAAATGCTTCGAGAGCCTCACTATGGCAACGCGACAAATGTTTCGTTAATAATAAAACAGCTAGTATTAGAGATGTCATGCTGAGGTTCTCGAAGTATCTATATTACATAATTTTTACTTTGAGATTGCTTCGTCGCCCTGCTCCTCGCAATGACGAAATCAATTCCTAAACATCCTGTTTCTTCCCGTCTTATATCTCGAAATATCTTTCAAAATCACTTCATCATCAGGATTAAAATGCTTTAATTCATTTACAATTTCAGAATGAGTGGTTACTTTTTCCGCAATGATTTCGTAGGCAATATTTCTCGCTGTTGTCTGAAGTTTCGGATCTTTTTTAAATTCATATTTCATGGCTTCCAGATAAGTGATCTTCTTTTCTGAAGGTGTTTTTTTATATAACTCCTGAATTTGCTGATCGAGTTTTTTAACATCAAAAATATTCGCAAAATAATTATTCAGACAATTGAATGCATCGCGATCTTCTTCCCAGCCTTTCAATAAAATTTTCTGGGCTTCATCCGGCATTTCCATTTTTTTGCGGTAGATCAGAGAACCTTTTACCATCTGATTATTGTTCACATAATCGTCTACAACCATCTGATAATAAGTGTTTGCATTTTTAACATCATTAATTTCCCTGTACAAATCTCCCACTTTTTCTTTTTGTTCGAGTTCCTTATACAGATCGATTGCCTTTCGGTATTGTTTTGCTTTTTCGTAACAGTTGGCCGCTTCGGATTTGTTTTTTAATTTCTTAAGATAAATAACAGCCGCCTCAGTGTAAAATCCGCCGTCTTCCAAAGTTTTTGCGCCGCGATAGTGATCCCGAAGAAGATTCATATATACTTTTGCAGCTTTTTTATAATCTTTCTCGTCGATATATTTTTGGGCAAGATCTTCATATTTACTTCTGATTTTATCGAAAAGAGAAGCTTCAAGATAGAAATTTCCGCCTCCATTCGCACCTTTTCGACTCTGCGAATTTTTCTCTTTTTCTTTGTCTTCCAAACGAAGAAGAACAATAAAAATGATGAAAGCTACGATCGCAAAAATCACCAAAGTCCCAATAACACTCCAAAAACTTTGATGAAACAGCTGCGCCAAAATCCCGATAACCTTAATGATTACCAGAATAAAAAATGCCGCCATGAATTTGTCTATAAACTTCTGCCTATTCATCTTTATCCGATTTTAAAATGGTTTTGTCTTCGCTGAACAAACGGTAAAGCAGAAGCACAACGCAAATGATAAGAATCCAAACAAACCAGTTGTAGCCGAACATTTCGATCAAAGGATAGAAAATATACGCTAACATCGCAACTAAAACTATAATGAGAAAAATTTTAATTCCACCCGGGACATTATTACCCCCAATGTTTAAAGATTTTCTTTTTACAATAAAATTATACAAGCCAACAACTCCTGTCATGAAAATTATCAACCAAATAATTTCCGAGAAAGAAATATTGTGTTTTGAGTAAGGTTTTTCTTTTTCCAGCGTTTCCACTTTTTTTGCTTTATCGGGATCAACTGGTGGTGGCTCCGGGTATTCTTTAGTTCCGTAGAGACGGCCTAATGAATCTTCAATCAGAACCTGTTTTTTCTTCCATATACTTTTTACGATTCCCTGATCTGCAGGTTTTCCCGAACTTATTTTTTTAAGCGAATCCGTGATTTTTTTCTTGTACTTTTCTTCACTTTGCGCTACATATTTTACGATTTTTTTACGATAAACTCTTTTTAAAGAATCGGTTGAAGAGTTCTTTTTATCATTAAATTTAAAGATATCTTCCTGAATTTTATTAATTGGTCTTCCTCCTTTCTTTAAATATTCTTTATAACTTTTCCCTTCATCTCTCTCACTAAGATTTAATGATGCTTTCATATGCTCATCCATCAATTCGCGTCTCTTCCTACCATACATCGAGTCGATTTTCATATCAATATCTGTAACCCCGGACTGATAGGCAACAACAGGTTTCATCAGATCTTTATTGACTTCTGAAATCTTTCCTGATGATGCAACCGACGGAGCTTGCGCAGGTTCATCCTTACTTAAATGCATGAAAAATCTGAACAAAGCAATGGCAATCAAAAACACCCAAAATACCCAGCGGTATTTTTCAGAATAGGTCGAGCCTGTTCCGTTCGAATTATTTCCACCGAATAATTTTCCGAACCATGTATTTTCCAGAAATTTAAACTTCCCAAATCCATCCCCTCTGGAAGTTCCCATCACATCCAGCGGAACACCAAGATCTACCGCTCTGTCGGGATATTTTTCAATATATTTTAAATATTTCTCTATTTCTTTTTTGTTACCCTTCATCACTTTTTGCAAGTCAAAAGGCAGACTTTTCATCCATTCCTCTTCTGTTTGTGGTTTTTGAAGGGCTTCCAGCACCTTTTCATCGTCCATTTCTACAGTGTAGCTCTCAATTTTCTGAGGAATTTTCACACCGTTTAAAGGTTTTCGGATATTATCTTCAGACTGTTTTGGATGTTGAATTAATGAAAGCCAGTCGATTTCTTCATTTAATTTTACCAATCCGAACTCAGGATGCATGATCAGAAATTCAGAATCGATGCTTTGCCAGTCTTCAGGATTAATCTTGGGATAAAAAGTGGTGTTTTCAGGAATGAAAAATTTATTATCAATACACTGAAAATAAGAATTTTTTCCAATTTCGCCCGGAGCATTATTTTTAAAAATCAAAAAACAACCATACAAAACATTCGGCTGGTTGGAAGGTATCGGAAATGACTGAACTTCATCTAAATCTATCCCTAAAATTTCCATTTCATGAAGCCACGTCAATGGTGAAGAACCTTTTATTAAAAGTCCTTTCCTGGGATAATTATTTTTCGGAAAAGGTTGTATTCTAAGTTCCATAATCCAAAATTTGATCTATAAATCTCTTCAGACATTCGGCATACATGTCTTCCATTTTTTTCACTTTCAATAAAGTACTGGTGGGCAAATAATATTCTGAACCGCCAAATTCCGTATGGGTCGCCAACGCCAGAAATCCATAATCGGTCGACGGAATGTAAAATTCCGGAACATTTTTATTACTGCTTTTAAAAGTCAGCATTCCTCTTGAATCTGTAATGATTTCGCTGCCATCGGAAAAAGTAAATTTATTTTTGTTCTGTTCGGCGAAAATTTTCAACTGATGCCTATTTCTGTAAAACGTTAATGAATTATCATACAATTTATTCAATTCACTATTCGAAATCACCAGATTATCTTCTATATTGATTCCGATATTGCTGAAATTGTTTAAAATTTTTATTCCGCTATTTGAAAGTTTTTTAATTTCTGCGTCTACTTTAGTTTGGTTTTTAATGATTTCCAGATCATTTTTTACTTGTTCAATAGAAATATTGCCTTCCAGATTTATTTCATGAATCCAATCCTGCGTTGGATGATGCAGGTAAAAATTTCTATTAAAATAAATTAATTGAAAAATTGGGGGAATATTTTTCCCTGTCAAATTCAATTCTGAATATTCTTTTGTATTTAAATTCAATTTAGAAATCAACTTTTTATCCGGCTGATATTGGCATAAAATAAATTCATGCTGCTTATTTCTCGCCAGTGCAAACTGCCCTTTCGGTTTTACTGAAATATCTTCAATCAAAACTTCACAGCCATGATGGATTTTATAATAATCGTAATAATTTTTGTTGTAATAATTATCTGACAAATACGTTCTTAACAACTGTTTTTTATTACTTAAAATATAAAATTCACCTTCATATAAAAAAGTAGCCATTTTCTTAATGGGTGCCGGAAATAAAATCGGATAATTCAAAGGAACTTCTGTTCTTTTTCCATTTGTAGACACATTTTCCCGTTTTTGTTTTCTCTGTGGCGGATTTGCCCACAACTCCTGCAACGGAAGTACAATTTTCTGGATATGTTTTCTGGTTCCTTTATGGTATTTGTAAAAATTCAGTTCACCGTCCGCGGAAGTTGTCACGATAAATTTCAGTTTGTCCCTGTTCTCATGAATCACTTTCTGCACCTTTTGATTAGCCAGATTTTCTTCATGAGTGATAAAAAAAACTTCAAGGTCTTTTTCCGGATGCTTTTCATCGAAAAACGTTTCCAACGCCTGAGAGACATCCAAAAGAGGACTTACCTGATTGAGATTTTCTATCACCTGCTCTACTTTATCCAAAGCAATCGGTACATTGGTTTGTCCCAACGCAAAAACCTTACATTCCGAATGTGCTTTCGGATGCTTGATCACCGCGATTGCCGAAGCAAAGGCCAATACTTTCGGAGTTCCCCAATTTTTCAGGGAAGTATCGATGAGAATAATTCTTTCAAAAACATTTTCCTCAGGCGGAATTTCACGTTGGATATACAACGCTTCATTATTCGCGACACGGTTCATGAATACCTCATCTTCATTGGCAAATTCTGACAAAAGCATTCGGTGGAGTTCACCTTTATTGGTCATATCCGAAATCCCTCCGATGGGCTGTTCGCCTGGTGAGAGATGTCGCATCGGGATTTTGAGACCGCTCCAGATTCTTTTAATTAAGCTTCCAACCTGGAAAGTTTTGGGTTCTTCGATCAATTCCTGGATAAAATCTTTGTCGGTTTCTACGGTAGTTTCTTCTTCAACGACTTCGTCTTCCAGTTCGGGAATATCAACAATACCTTTCATCGCTTCGATGATGGATCCGGCAGTCGGAAACTTCTTTTGAAGATATGCCAGAGCATTAATATCATTATTGATTACCGGAAAAACCAATTTCTTTTTCTCGGCAGATCCGGAGATTTTGTATGGTCTTTTTTCAAATATTTTTATAATTAATTCTGAGTTCCCGGAAGAAAGGATATTATGGGTGTTTTTAAAAATTGTTTTTAAAAGGATGATTTTATTTTGTCCTTTTTTAATCGAACTTCCCAGGGAATTTAAATTCTCTAAAAAGCGTATGGCAAGGTCAATATCAGCGCTTTTGTCTATTCCAAATGCTGTATTTTGTTTTTTTAAATAATAAAAAACACCATCCATATTCAGGTAACCGTCCTGAATCGCGTACAAAACAAGAAGCAGCGAGCCAAAAGACGGAAACCCCTGATCTTTAAGCTCTCTTAAAACCTCTATTACGTAAGGCCTGTACGCAATTGCCCCTACATTCGGGATCGAAATAAGGTTGTTTTCATTATAGCCGGTATCGTCAGGTACGTCTTCATCAGTCGTCCACTCCCAGAAATAATTTTCATATGATTGGAAATATTCTCTTAATTCCATTCTTTTGCTTTTTCGGTCAGGCGGAATGAGCTTACGGATAATTTTCGGAAATCATTTTTATTGATTGATAAAACGCTTCCTTCTTCATTCCATAAAATCCATTGATCCTGACCTGCATTATATTTTCTTTGCAGTAAAGAACTCAAATTTTTAAACTCAAAATCAAAACCTGTCGGTAAAAGATGCCCGTCTTTCGCCCAGAATGTTTTTCCCGGAAGGCTCAACAAAGGCATTCCCAAGAATAATGCTTTTTCATTCATGACGATCCAATCCAAATTTTCCAGTTTGAATTTTGGTAAAGCTATAATGGTGTCTTTAATTTCAGTGATCGAACTTAATAAAGCTGCTGCAGGTTGTTCCTCTTCGCTGGGTTTTAATCTTACTTCAACTTTTTCATCAATTCCGAAAAAATTCTGATTTGAAGGAGGGAAAGTTAATCTCAATGCTTTGTCGATAGGAGTCCACAGCAAAGCCGTTCTTACTTTTTTACTCGGAACCAGGGCATTTTTCCGGAACAACAATCCTTCTCTCAGCTCGTACAATAAAAAATCAGGCAGCTGCTGAATTTCCGGTGAAACAGCCTGTTCATCGGTAAAACCTTTCAGCCAGATTACATCCTCTTCTAATGCAATCTGAACATTTTTCCAGTCACGGATCGACCCTAAAAAATCTTCATCCGCTCGGGGAAGTTCTGCCCAAAATTCTTTTATACGCTCTGAAGAATCTTTTGCCATAGACTTTCGATTTCTTGTTGGATATACTGTTTCTGTTCCGGATTTTTGATCCAGTCGCAACGGGTCTGAAGGTATCTTAACTTATCCTTAATCACATTTTGCTCTTCAAAACTCAATGTTTCGTTATTCCATTTTTCTACCAGGATTTTTACGTCTTTCATCACCTCTTCCGGATTCGGAGTTTTGTTTTGTAAAGCCTGTGGATGGGATTTCGGATTGTCGTCCTTTTCAATTGTCCTGTTGATAATTCCTTCCAGGATTTCGATCTGCTCTTCCGTATCCCAAATATGTTTTAAGACCCATAAATCGGATAAGATCGCTTCATTACGACCGCAAATCAAAGCACTCGCTGCGATAAGATTCTGCAGTTTTACTGCCCGACGGTCGGAAATGGCAATTCCTGTATTTCTAAGGCTGATAATAGTGTTTAAATACACTTCATAAATCGGTTTCAGATCAACCGTTTTACACAAATTCTGCAATTCTCTGATCTCATCTGAAAGAATTTCCGGAATATCCGTTTCTGTATCATTTTCCAGTTTTCTTCCGGCCAGCAATACCTGCTGAAGAAGTTCGGGATTTACATAATCTACATTAATTCTGATCAGAAAACGATCGAACAACGCGTTCAATGCTTCGTCTTCCGGCAGAACGTTGCTCGCTCCCACAAACATCAATGCGGGAAGGTGTTTTGTTTCTTTTCCTCTTTTAAAAATCTTTTCATTCAAAGCCATTAAAAGGGAATTCAGGATCGCGGAATTGGCATTGAAAATCTCGTCCAGGAAAACCATTGACGCTTCCGGCATCATGCCTTCGGTGTTGGTGAGCAATTCACCTTCTTTTAATTTTCGGATATCGAAAGGACCGAAAATCTCGTTCGGTTCGGTAAAACGAGTCAAAAGGTATTCGAAATTTTTCCCGTCTTTCACCGTTTTTGCCAATGTTCTTACAATCGCAGATTTTGCCGTTCCGGGAGGACCGTACAAAAAGGCGTTTTCTCTTGCCAGTAAGCAAATTCCCAATAAATCCACTACATCATTTTTTCCGACAAAGGTGTCTTTGACGTGCGTAAGAACTGTGTTTAATTTTTCTATATTTTGAATCATTAATTTTCTTTTATTTTTAACGCAAAGAGCGCAAAGTTTCTTTTAAATAATTCCCTGTTTTTAAGTTTACAAAGGCGTTTCACTTAGCAAAGTAAGCAGAGATTTAATTATTCTTTATTTTAATTCTCTACAAAAAACATCTTTTTTAATAACAGGTAAGAACGGTGTTTAATTTTTCTATATTTTGAGTCGTTTTTATTTATTTAATAAAATATCTTAGTAATAAAAAGTATATAAATCCACTGATGGTAAGTGTTAAAAATAGGTCTATATAAAAAGTAAACGGAAGTTTTAAATATTGAAGTCCAAATACAAAATAAGATATGACCAGTAAAACAAATAATGTTATATAAAACCAATGCCAAAGCGATGTTATAATCATAACAGCTGTGATCAAAATAAAATATGACATTACGGCAAAGAAAATAAAGAAATATTTTCCATATACCTCATACTGATGATGTATAAAATTTAGAAAATCTGATTCTGTTTGATTTCCTTTTATAAATTCATAACTATTTATCCAGAAGTCAAGAAGAATTTTGACAGGATTAAAACCTAAAACAAGACTTAATACAGAAATGGTTGAAGTTAACAGAAATAGCATCACCAATTGAAAAGCAGCTCCTTTTTTTCTTCTTTCCCGCATTAAAATATCCGACTCGGGAATTGATAATTCTTGATCGGAACTGTAATTCAAATAACTTGTTATAGGAATATATCCAAAATTAATTTTTATACCATTTTTAAGTTGATAAGAATATAATGGTTTAGAAAAAAACATAAATATGGTTAATGCATTTATGTCTAATTTAAAAAGTTTCATATTAATATAATAGCCTATAATGCAAAACAAAAACATATGCGTTGCCACGATGAAACCTACAGTAATTGCCGAATTAATTTCCATGATTCATTATTTTTAATTCTTTCCAAAAAACATCTTTATACATCCCGAATTCTGCGATCAGCAATTCATTGATGTAGGGAATTTCAGCCAATTGGTAGGCTTTCTTTTCTACAATTCTTTCAAGATATAATTTTCGGTAGGTTTTATCTTTTAATTCTTCTTTCCAGTTAATTTTTTCCAAATCCAGATCAAAACCAATTGCTGAATAATGAAATTGGGCTAAAATATTTTCCAGCATTTTGATTAACGAATCTTCCGGGTCAGCATTCTGTAAAGCGGAAATGACCTGCGGCAAAAACCTGAGCGACAAATCTGCAGATAACAGTGAAGAAATGTCTCTTTTCCCCTTAAATTCAGGAATCAATTTCTGCAAATCTTTTGCCGTATTTTTTCTTACCAAATATAGCTGTGCACTGTGGTATAAGATTTTCGCTGCCCAAACCGTCGTTTCACGGTCACAACTGATCTGATCCGACAAAAATTCCAATCTTTCTTTTTCGAATTCAGACTCAAAATAATCTGCGGCATCCTGCTCTTCCTTTTGGGAAATCTCCTGGATATCCGTGAAAATTGTAATGCATTCGTCCTTTCGAAGCAGAAACAAAGTATCTAAAAATGGGGATTTGGTTTCCATCATCTAACAAAAATAAAATTATTTCTCTGAGAATAAAACTTTTAATTGAATGATTGATAATTAAATAATATTTTCATTTTATATAATGTGGAGGATTTTGATTGATAAGGCTTCGTGAACATTCGTTCGTAAACCTTTCAATAAAAAACCATTAGATAGCTTCACCTTTTCAATAATTTTAATCGATCAAAAGTTGTTATCTTTGCTCCATTGAAAATAAAATTATGAGTATTCACATTAGTGCCAATAAAGGAGAAATTGCGAAAGTAGTGCTGCAGCCGGGAGATCCGCTCCGTGCACAATTTATTGCTGAAAAGTATCTGGAAAATGCAGAACTGGTAAGCAAAACGAGAGGAATTTTTTATTACACCGGTTTTTATAAAGGAAAAGAAATCACTGTCGGAGCCAGCGGAATGGGCTTCCCGAGTATCGGAATTTATTCTTTCGAGCTTTTTACCGAATATGAAGTAGATACCATTATAAGAATCGGAACTTGTGGCGCTTACAATACTGACCTTCAACTTTTTGACATCTTAAATGTAGAAAATGCCGCCAGCGAAAGTACGTATGCAAAATATGCCTGGGAAATTGAAGACGAAATTATTTCTCATCAGGGGAATATTTTTAACACAATCAACCAAACAGCAGAAGAACTTTCATTAAAAACAAAAATAATCAACGTTCACAGCAGTGATATTTTTTACAGAAAAGACCCGAATATTCCTGCTATTGCAACGAAATATAATTGTCCGGCCGTAGAAATGGAAGCTTTCGGTTTATTTGCTAATGCTCAACATTTAGGAAAAAATGCAGCAACGATTCTTACGGTGACAGATATTATTCCAACCCATGAAAAAATTTCTGCCGACAAAAGAGAAAGAGCTTTGAAACCGATGATGGAACTGGCTTTGGAATCGGCAATTAAAAGTTTGTAAAAATTAGTAATGCTAATAAAATTGCTTTAAAATATTTAATAAAAAAGAGTTTTACATGAATTGTAGAACTCTTTTTTTATATTCTGAAAAAATTTCGGGCGACTTCTGTGGTTTCGTCTGCAACTTCGGAAATACTGATTTTCTTTAGACCCGCAATAGTTTGTGCAACATAAGGCAAAAATGACGGTTCGTTTCTGCGATGCTGCATCCTGGGCATATTTTTCGGAAGCATAAAAGGAGCATCTGTTTCAATCATCATCCGGTCGAGCGGGACATATTTTATCACATCTTCCAAATGTTTGAATCTCCTTTCATCACTGATCGCTCCGGTAAATCCTAAGTAAAATCCTTTGTCCAGATAAATTTTCGCCTCACTTAAACTTCCGGTAAAACAGTGAATGACAGCTTTGGGGAGCTTCGATAGATATTCGTCTGTAATTTCATTAAATCGTTTAAAAGCAGATCTTTCGTGAAGAAAAAGCGGTTTATTCACTTCGATGGCCAGTTCCAGCTGAGCCCGATAACATTTTTCCTGAATGGGTCTGGGAGAGAAATCCCGGTCGAAATCCAGTCCGCATTCTCCGACGGAAATCACCTGATCTTGTTTTAAGAATTTTCTAAGTTCATGAATACTTTCATTGTTAAAAGATTTTGCATCATGAGGATGAATTCCTGCCGTTGAAAATAAAATTTCGGGGTAATCTTCAGCGATTTCCGCAGATTCTTTGCTTCCGCGTATGCTCGTTCCTGTGAGAATCATTTGTTCTACTCCGTTGTCGAGGGCTCGGTTGATGATTTCTTCGTGTTCGTTGTGAAATTGTTTATTGGTCAGATTAATGCCAATATCGACGAATGTGTACATTTTTTTAATTGTTTTTGTTTATTTCTTATTCATATTAATCTAAAAGCGAAGCAAGCAGGAATCGAACCTGCAACTCATCTTAGAAGGATGTGCTTTTCCATTAAACTATTGCTCCGTTTGAAAAATTTTTTGCGAAACGTGCGGGACTCGAACCCGCAACCTCTGACGTGGAAGGTCAGTACTCTTCCTTTGAGCTAACGTTTCTTTGGGGAGATAAGCGAGATTCGAACTCGCATCAATTCTATGCAGGAATAAATTTTTCCGATTAAACTATTATCTCCGTTTGGAAATGCAGCAGGACTCGAACCTGCAATCTCTATCGTGACATGTTAGTATTTATCCATTTTAAACTGTGCATTCCTTTCAAAAAGGCACGGGATTCTAACCTACAACCCTCTTGTTATTAACCATATACTCTTCCTCTGAGCTAACCTTTTTATTTCACCAGGTATGAATTTTATAATTTTTCAATAAAACTCCGCTGAAATAATTTCCCTGAATCCCATCAACTACCGGATGAAGAATTCTGGCAGCACCATCCACAGAATCCAACGGCGGAATATATCCCTGCTCAAACTGTTTCTTTCTTAAACTTTCTTTCGCTCCTGTAGAAATCCATCCTACATCAACCGCACTCATGTAGATTTGATCTTTTTCAAATTCTTTAGCCGAAGTGAGTGTCATCATATTCAGTGCTGCTTTTGTCATATTCGTATTACGGAGAGATTCATTCACATACCATGAACATTTATGATCTAAAAGCAATTTTAGCATATTGATTCTCTCCTCTTTATGTTGACTTATATCATTAAAAAGTTGAGTAGCCTTATCTTCATATTTAGAAGAATTTGAACTATTTTCACCCAAAAACCTCATATAAGCATTAAAAAGATTCTTTTTTTGAATTAATAGATCGAGCTTTATAACATCATTGTTTTCTTCATAATTTTGAAGTAAATTTTCGTAGTTTTCAATTGCTTTTTTGCTTTCTCCCTTGCTTAAATATGACTGCCCATATAATGAAAAGAAAGCATTACTCTTTTCTATTTTAGCATTATCTAATATATTGAGACATTCATCATATTTACCTAAATTCAAAGCATTCAATGCCGCATTCCATAAAATCTGAGATGACTTATCATCTAAACTGTAAGCTTTACTCGCATATTGGTAGGCTTTTTCATTTTCTTTAAGATTGGAATAACATGAAGATAAATTGGCATAATAACCAGCAATGGTCTTATTTTCATCAACAGGACAATATAACGCCGCTAAACGAAATTTTTCTTTTGCTTTTTGATAATTTTTTAGATCATAAAGACATAAACCAACACGTCCTAATAAATAATGATTTTTAGAATCTTTTCCCAAAAGTTCATCAAATATCTGCAATGAATGCTCATATTCGTTATTATTATAAAAGCTATCTGCCAAGGCTTTTCTATCTTCATAACTCTGTTTTTGCCCAAAACAAAGATTTGAAAAAATAAAAAGGAAATATATTAGTTTTTTCATTTGCTAGTTATTTTGGTTTCTATTTTAAAATATAATTACTTTCATCACTACACATTAATTCTTGTTAAAATTCTATTTATCTGTGCAATGAATGATTGTTGCGACGTTACTATTCTTATTAAAAGGATTTTCAGTTTGAATATATTTTTTTGATTTTTTATAGTAAAACCCAAACCATGTTAAATTCACTTTTGATTCATTAATAATTTCAATAGTGCCTACTGGTTTCTTATTATCCATATTATCCCAAACTTCCATCTCATCTGGAAGCGGAATAATAGGTGGAAAGTCTGTGAAGTAAAATTCATATTTGTTAACATCTATTTTTTTAAGTTGTGCATTCATTGAAAATCGATTTGGAATACTAAACTGAACACTTTCAAGGGTAGAAATAAAAGCAATTGTTTTATTTGAATTACAATCATCTGACCAAATACCATCAAGTTTTTCTAATGATATTGAAGTATTGACTGTATGAATTTCTGCTATGTTTACAATACTATTAGCAGGCTTAATACCCATCATTGTATTTAATTCAGCCAGTTTAGTTATGTTCTTTTCATCATTGCCATCGCTAACAGTTTTTTCTTTAAGGAAATCCCAAGATTTCTTTTCTTTATTGTATAAATAATACGTTTTCTTGTATGGATAGATATGATCAATATAATCACGACTTATTTTAATATATTTATAGGGCACAAATTCTGCTATGATATAGTAATTATCCAAATGAGATTCTAATTTAGGTTTAATCATTTTGTTTAAATCGTTAAAATATTTATCATCCGGGTCATCACCAGAATCTAAACCATTCTTAAAATCAAATTGGAACCATTCCTCTTGTTTTTTAATATTTTTATTTATAAAATTCACTGTTACACTTCCAATATCTTTATTAGCAAATGTATAAATAGGGTAATCAGAATCTGGACTTAATTGATAACCGTGAAAATATCTCTTATCAAATAGATTAGGAATTATTATTTTTTCATTAAGATCATTCCTCTTATCCGTTGTCATATTTTTATCATTTTGACCTCTGCAAGTTTGTATACTCATAAGTATTAAAAGAAAAATTATATGTTTCATTTTTTATTGAGTATTAATTCAGTATTATAATTCCAATTTTTATCCGCTATTATTGGGCTTTTGATATAATATTTATTATTTTTTAAGACTAAAACGGCAAGAGTATCTATTTTTGAATGATCTGAAAAACCATCTCCTTCAATATTTTTTTCATATTTTAAGATAAGGCTGTTATTTTTTTCTTCTATTTTACATTGATCGGTAAAGTAAGTTTTATATCCTAATCCTGAAAATGTACAGCCATTCTCATTAATTTCTATATCATATAGGATAGCCATTTCTGAAAACCCATCTAATTTTCCGTAATCAATATTAACTGAATATGTACCTTTCCAGTTAATTTGATCCTGATTTTTTATTTTAAATCTCCATGATTTTAATAACTTTTGGTCATACATTAAATTTACTGCATTATCAATCATGCTTTTTTCTACTTTCAATCCATTAATTGGAACATTTTTTTTAATATTGACAGTATCAATGATTTTATATTTTTCAACATCATCGGTCTTTAATAACCTTTCTAATGAAAAAACATATTTTTTATTATGTATATTTTTATATATACTATAAGAAATACTGTCTATAGTTGTTTCATCACTTTTGATGAATTCATAATCGTTGAATTCATCACCTGAAAAGAAAACTTTCCCTATAAAAATCTCGTTCGACTTCTTTTCAATATGTGATAAACTTACTTTATTTTTATCTGGAATTTCTTCTTTTTGTCCCTTACAATTAATTATAGAAGTGAAAAGAATTACTATAAATAAATATTTAAAATTTATTATCATGGTTGGTTTTCTCTTTTAGGATTTTTAATTACTTGTGTGTTTAATTCAGATATATGAGAAAATGGATCTACTCTTCCTCCCGTTCTCTCTTTGGTAGTACGCACCTCAAAATGTAGGTGAACTTGATTTGGTTTTAATGCTGTTGCAGAAGACCCTGTTTTGCCACTCTTTCCAATAGAATCACCGGCTTTAACCTTGGTAGGATTACCGTCTTTATCCTTAGCATTGATTGAAATGGAGCTTAAATGAGCATAAAAAAACCAATATGTCTTTCCATTATAATTTCCTTTAATATTTATACAGTTCCCATACGATTCGGAATAATATATTTCATTCACTTCACCATCAATACAAGCATACACTTGCGTTCCTGCTGGGGCATATAGATCAAGTCCATCGTGTTTTCCTTTTGCTCTTCCAGGGATATTGTTGCTATGTATGCTTCTCTCCGGAGCCCAATCATTATACCATCCTCTTAATTGAGGATGATTTATAGGATGATGCCATTGGGTTTCTGAAGCTACTATTTTTTCATGTGTTGATTTTTCGTTACAAGTAAACTTTATTGCCTTATTAGTTAAACCTTCTGTAATGTATACTAGAACTTTTGTTTTAATCTCTGATTTCCATATTATTCCATCTGAGTTTATGTCTAATCCTTTATTTTGGTTATAAGAAGTTACTCTTAAATTTTTTAATTTTTCAGATTCCGAAATCCTAGTTGTTAGTTTGTCTAATGAAGACGCAAAAACTATATGTTCCTCTTTTAGAGACGAAGCGGGAAATAGAACTTGTAAATAAAAATCAACAAATTCGACTGTTTTTCCTCTTAACGGTTCAAAATATTTTTTAACATAATCTAACTGATCAATTGCTGTCATATCTGCAAATTCTTTTACTCTTTTTAAATATGAATCTTCTTTCCGTTTTGTCTTCTTATTATACTTTTGTCCATAATAATTTTTAACAGTTTCAACTGTAACTTCTTTTCCTAAAAGTGCTTTAGCAGTGCTAGGCATAAATTGAATTAATCCTGTACCACCGGAATTTGCCTGATTAGGAGCATCAGTTTTAAATGTTCCCCCACTTTCCCATTTAAATACAGCCATTAAATTATTTGCCATTTCAATCTTTCTCTTTTCGCCCCAAAGATCAGCACAAATTTCAACCACCTTCTTTCTAAATTCACAACTAACCTTATCTCCCCAAATTAAATCATACTGTTTACAAAGACATTTATCATCCTTCTTCTTCTCATCAGGTTTAAACACCGTCACCACTTTATTCCCAGTATCCACAGCAGGATTAGCTCCATATTGTCTCTTCAACTTTCCTTTAACCACAACTTCCTCGATCTCTCCGCCATCATAAATCTCCTCATTATCAAATGGTTTCCCGCTGCTGACCGTCTGCACTTTTATATAATCAGGATTTTGAACATCTACATTTTTGCTGACGGATCTATGCTCGGCGGTTTCCACTACAACGTAATATTCATGCAGTTTGTCGTGAGTTCCGTCCATCATTGCGTTGGCAATTTCAGAAAAATCGGCATTCAGCTTAAACTCATGCCACAGAAAACCTTTTTTATTCAGGGCTTTTGTGATTTGTGCGACCAGATTGTTTTTATTTTTCAGACTGTGGCCTCCGCCATCTGCATCATCTTCGTAAAGACTTAGCTTTACCATTTCATCCTGCATATTGTGGGTATAGACTTTCACTTTTATGGTTTGCCCGTACTTCATCACCGTATCTTCCTTGATAGGAGAATCATCAATCTTGAAAAGTTCAACTCTCGTTATTTTCTTTTCCAATCCGGGCAGAACTTTAATTCTTAATCCGGGAGGAATACGTTTTTCAGCTTCATAAATAAAAGCTTCCAGCATGAGTTCGCTTCCCACCAACGATTGTTTTGTGACGGTAAGCGGAATTCGGTGTCCTATTTTTTTGGGTGCTCCGGCTCCGGGTTTCAGTTCGCGCCAGTTATCATGCTGATCAAAATCCAAAGCATAGAGTTTCCATCTTGCCTGGCTTACTTTTTCTCTATCATCAAGGTCATAAATTCTGCTCACTTCATAATAAGCCGTCTCACCAAGCCGAATCTCGGAAGGACCTTTGATCTGTGAAATACCTTTTTTGCTCATTCGTGTTTTTAATTTTCAGATTTATATATAATCAGCTTTCTCTTCTTCCATTTCCATATTATCCGAGACTTCCGTAAAATCGATAAACGGACATGCCTCCACCAAAACCTCAGGGTTTGCATTTTTGAAATTCCCTGTAGTTACTTCACTTTTCTGTCCGTGATTGATGATGTCGATACAGTCTTTTCCGCCAATGGGGCAGGTGGCTTTACTGTCTTCCAGCAAAACTTTTCCTTTGTTATCTTCTATTACAATTTTATCGTAAAATCCGGTCCATTCCGTTACTACAGCCTGACAAGGGTTATTGTTCATTTTGGCGCAATTTCCGAAGGTATTCTTCTCAAAAGTTTTCCCTATGTCTTTATGGGTTGCCGTCAACTTCTTTTTTCCTTCTTTATCATTGATATAGCGTTTGGTTTGGGTTTTCACCATTAATTTATCCGGCACTGTTCCAAATTTGCACTTACAGGTTGCACCCTGACATACTAAATGTTTTTCGCTCATCTTATTTTGTGTTTGCTGGGTTGAGTTCAAAAATTATTTGTCTTTCATTTTTTTCATCATCACTGATTAAAACTACGTCTGCATTGATTGAAAAAACAGAGCCGTCTTCTTTATTAAATTGATACACCAGTTCTGCTTTTCCCGAGCATTTTTGCTCATCAGATGCTGTAGTTTTTCTGTTATTTATCATTTGAATAAAACTTCGTGAATCCGTACATTCTCCTGAAATCTGCATCATCCATTTTCCGTTTTCCGAAAGTTTAAATTCTTTCATTGTAACGCCGAATTTCACTTTGTTTTTAAAGGGAAAAACCGGCAGGTACAAATCAAAATCCGTGTTTTTTTCTTTGATATAATCTTTAAAAGGCAAAAAATAAAGACGATAAAAAAAGCTGTTCAGAATTCTGTTTTGTATTCTGTTTTTTGATGCTAATTCATTTTCTATAGTTTTAATAATTTCCTGTGCTCCTTTTCCACTATAATATTGTAGAAATTCATTTTTAATAAAATGCCATCGGGTACGTATCTCATCTTGATTAGTGATCTGTTTTAAATTACCGTTCTCCAGCGTTTCCAGCTTCAGCGGAAAAAACATATTTCCTGTTTTCACTGAAATTTCTTCAACCAGAAAATCCGGGGATTGACCATTGATCAACATATTTTTCCTGTTTATGGAATATCTGAAAGCATCAAACCGTTCCACTTCAGCTACAAAGCTGAGGCGCGTTTTATCTTCACCATTTTCATAAATAGTTTGCATCACCTCATATTCTTTTCGGAAAGGTTTCTTTTCCAAAATAGTATTCCGACTTATTCTTTCATTAAAAGTTTCATTCATCTTAAAAAACTTTTTTACTCCTGACTTATCATTCCGGGTTCTTCCTCAGTTTTATTATTTCGCTTTTTTTCCGTTTCCTGATTGAATTCAAAATCCGGAGCTCTATCTGTAATTTTTTTAGATCCTTGCATCACCTCCGTTGTCCTCATACAGAAGATCACACTGTTTTCTTCGATTCCGTTCATATAAAGGGTGAGATCGGGATCGATATATTTGGTGCTTTCATACCATTTTGGCTGTAAGAAAAATACCCAGCTGAACAGTCCGTTTTCATCCTCCGTCTGGATCTGATTTTCGGTATGCCGCTCATTGTAATCCATGATAAAACTGTAAAATAATCGTCCGAAATCTATTCTCGTAGGACCTTTTGCTCTGTATATGCTGTATTTTGAAGCATCTTTATCCTTATCCATCAAAAATGTAAAAACCACAAGATCCCTCATTTCTTCATCATCCACGCCAGCCAATTCACGGTAATTCTCCGGAAATTGCCATGTTTTATAAATTTTGGGTGGAATCTGCATTGCCCTATTGAAAGTATCATTCAAAAATGTCGGAATAAAGAAAATCATGAAGTGTCCCAACATCAGATACACCAGGTCCGGCCCATTTAAAAAACTGTAAATCAAAGAAAACGGAATGACGGCATACATCACAGAAACTAAAGCAAAAAGATATTCCGTTCCAATTTTTTTGGAATCAAACTTATTGAAAACGCTTCTGTACAAACTGCAATGAACAATTCCCAAAACCAATGAGCTGATCTGGTAAAAAATAAATTCATACAAATTATCATCCGAGAAAAGCCTGTTGTACCCAAGCAGGGCAGCTATGGCATAGACAAAGGCAAAAGCGAAAACGTATGTATAAAATTTGCTTTTATATTTTTTCTTAAAATCAGGAGCTTTCTGACTAAAAAGCATCGTAAGGATCACGCAAAGCGCGAGAACAATAAAAATCATCACCAGAAGCTTCGGATCCAGAAGGTTTATAAAATATTTTTTAAATCTCATTTGTGCTGTGTATTTGTGTTTTTTAAATTCTTGTATTATAGCCTAAAACAGGGCTTTCAGAAATATCAAATTCAAAATCCTGCTTTTCTTTGGGTAAGAGAATAATGGTTTTTATCTCCACTTCTATCGGGAAAAAATGATCATAAAACATTTCAACAAACTTTTTTTTCTTCCCTTCATGGATATAGTCTGTAAACGACGAATTTTTCAATGGCCCGATACTGATATCCAGATGATTGGAATAATCATCATAGGTAGTTCCGGCAATAAGATCCAGCCCCAGTCTGCTCATTCCCAACTCGGTATTCTGCTCTTCATCCGAATATTTATGATGCCCTTTGTACGAAATATGTACATCTTCTTCCAATAAAAGCGAAAGAATATTGCACGTCTGCTCAATATCACCTACAATTCTGTAAGAGAAAGGCAGCAATCGTATAAATTTAGAAACCAAAAGCGCAGGAAAATCCCTATCGATTCCCCAAAAATCATAAAACATCTGCGGAACGAGATGACTGTTTAATTCAAATAAAAAACTGTCTTCAAAATGTTCCACCTCCACTCCATAGCTGAACAATTCATTTTCAAAAGGCTGAAAAAAACTGCGCGCCGCTTTCTGCTGCTTTTTCTGCACCTGATATTCTTTGATCATGACGTCTACATCCTTATTAAGAGCGTCATTCTTGGTATCATGGGTCAGGTTTTCCGGAAGCATATCATAAAAACTGTCCCGGGAAAGATTGAGCTGCAGGGTTTGCTGATCGTTATATTCATGATCCAGAATTTCACTTTCAAGAATATCAAAACGGTAGGCTCTGGAGAATTGCCCTTCATGTTGAGTCACATACTGATTTTCATCAATCTTGTGATTTTTAAGCAAATCATTAATGATAACTTCAGCTTTAATATCATACTTTAAAGCATCAATCTGACTGGCGATATATTCTAATTTTTCCATGTCTTTTTACTTTAAACGTCCTGCTGCGATATATCTCAGCTGAAAATATTCATCATTAAAATTATAGATGTTCAGGCCTTTTGAAGTGCAGGCTACAATCCTGTCGTTGCGAAGATAAATCCCGACATCTGAAATAGGATGTGTTTTATCATATCTGAAAAATAAGATATCGCCTTCCTGCAAAAAAGTTCTTCCCGTAAAAAGCTGGATTTCTTTGGATCTGAAAATCCCGTCCGGAGTTTTAGAAAGTGTTTTATCGAAAACATCACTATACAAAGCCTGAACAAAATAGGAGCCGTCCACACCCACATTTTTTTCCAGCGTTTGCTTCTTATAGGGAGTTCCAAGCCATTCATCGATATAAGAATACAGCTTGTAATCCTTAATTTCTTTAGGCATAACCCCTAAGATTATAGAATATTTTTCTTTAATCTTTAAAACATCATCGCTTAAACCTTCGGAATTGTCGTCAATCGTAGAATAAACAGAGTCTAAATTCTTCTTTTCCTGACCTTTATCTTTAAGATATTCACTTAAAGAATATTTATATGGAATTTCTTTAATGTATTTCTTACCTGTACATGAATAAAATACAGAATACGCAATAAATATGTAAATTATTTTTATTAATCTCATTATTATAATTTGTGTTTTGGCAAATATATTAATTTTTGAATAAATCATTAAATATTTAACATTTTTTAAAACTCTTTTTTTTGGTCATGTAAAAAATCCTGAATATATTTGCATGTAAACACAAATAGTTGATGAAAAAAAGTAATCGCACATTATTTCAGAATGTAGATTATCGGGTCTATATATGCTTTGGTATCTTGCTTTCAGCCAGTGTGCTTCTTCTTTTGTACCAATTTACCAGACATGTTGACTGTGATGATGCGAAGTTTCTCGTACATGCAGACGACTATGTTGTCAATCATGTAGTCGAGTTTCAGGACAATACCAAGGGAGCCAGCAGCTGGGAATGGGATTTCGGAGACAGTACGGCTGTTGATAAAAGACAAATTACTTTACATCAATATAAAAAACCCGGTGATTATATTGTAAAACTGACCATTAACGGAAACTGCGTCCATGAAAAAAAGCTGACAATTACAAGTATCAGTCAGCAAACGGGGTATCTGCCTTTTATTATTTCACCAAATGTGGTTACCGTAGGAGAAACAGTGCAGTTTGATGCTGAAAAAGAAGGCGGTGTTTCCTGGGAATGGAGCTTTGGAGAGACTTCCAATACTGATGCTCTGGATAAAAATCCGAGCTACCGCTTCAAAACGGTTGGTGAAAAAAAGATCACCTTAATTGTAAACGGGGATCTTGAGCATACTGCTGTTAAAACCATTTATGTAGCACCCAAAACCATTAATGCCAAGCAAAAGATCGATATAAAATCTTACGAATTTGAAAGACCTCATGCCGCATTTTCGTTGCCAAGAGGAGAAGCGCAGAAAGATCCGCTGGTTGATATGCTTCAGTACATTCCGGTGGCGCCAAAAACCAAATCAAAAAAAGATTCTGCCATCGCAGAGAAAAAAGCACCCGAAATATCCAATGAACAATTTCAGCTCTTGCTGAATCAGGTGGCAGCGCAAGCGAAAACTAAAGACGATTTTAAGGACTACTTGTGCGGAAATTTTGAGGTTCCTGTTGTGATTAATGATAAAAAACTTATGCCCTTCGATCAGTTTTGTCAAAATCTGATGGGTAAAAAGATCAAAATAACGGCTTTAAGGTTAAATAAAGACTCAAAAAATTGTATTCAAAACATTACTATTCAGTATAAAGTAAAAAAAATGCTGATTTGGATGAATGAATAGCCAGATATATTCAATTTATTCTTTATATTTAAATTGATTATTTTTTTTATTACTAGGCCTTCTTTTATGGGAGGCCTTTTACATTATAATATTTCTATTTTATCATTATTTTTCGGAATAGTTATATTTTTTACAACAAAAGAGATATTTCGTACAATTTTTTGATCTTGAGAACAAATATGTTTGCAATGTTTAAAAAATATTGAAATATGAATGTATTAAAAAAATTCTGTTATCTCCTGACAGCGTTTACCCTTGCCACGACTGCCATTTCCTGTTCCGATGACAACAATACGATTGTAGAAGAACAGCTGACTCCTTCACAAATTCTGGCTTCCACTCCATGGGCAACCACCGGCGCGAAAGACAAAAACGGCAAGAGCGTCGCCCTGAATGATCCCAATGTAGCAGGTTTTGTGGGTTTTGCTTACTTTAATGGCGATGGAAATTTTGCAATCTACGGTCTGAATGACGTTTTGAGATCAATCGGAACCTGGTCTGTAGATCCTGCAGGAAAGAAAAGAACGATCACAGCGCTGCGTCCAGACGGAACGACCATCTTCACACGCAACGTGGATATTCTTGAGCTGAATAAAAATGTTTTCACTTATAGAATTCATACCAATGCCAGCGATCCTTCCGTATATTACGACATCATCCATGAGAGGGTGAGTCACGCCGAACCGGCCAACGGACAGCGAACTCTTGCTTCTACAGCCTGGGAAACTACCGATGCTCTGGATAAAGACGGAAATCATGTGAATCTTAATGATGCCAGTGTCAATGGTTTTGTGGGATATGCCTATTTCAGGGCAGGCGGACAGTATGCTATCTACGGATTGAATGATGTTTTAAGAAATCAGGGTGACTGGTCTATTTCTCCGGACGGAAAGACAAGAACGCTGATCGCCAGAAATCCTGACGGAAGCATCATGTTTCAGCGCGACGTAGAAATTCTTGAACTGAATGACCAAAAATTTACGTACAGAATCACTCCAAATGCAGCTAATCCTTCAGTTTTCTATGACATTGTTCATGAACCTGTGGATCATCTTGAACCTTAAATTTTTTTGATGTAATGAAAAGTCCTGTTCAGTTTGCTGAGCAGGGCTTTTTAGTTTTTAATGTTTATTATTCGTTTACAGGTATTCAAATAATTTTTTAAATACAAAAAAGTCTGCTCACTGAACAGACTTGAATAACCTAACTAAAATTAAAGAATTAATTAAACTCCGGGAACATTTCATTTCCCTAATTAAACTCTATGTTGACATCTTATTTTATGTAAAAAAAACGTTTATTTTTAATTTAACCATAACTTGCTGAAACAAAGCTAACTGTAAATTTATTTTAAATAAAAACTTTTACAAAATTCCCTTTGTAGAGAAATTTCGACATTTTGTAGAAAAAGTTCTACATTTTTAAAAATTATGTTAAATCTTCATTGTACATTTGTATTCATAGAATAACATCATTTTGAATGAGGAAACTTCTACTTCTACTCACTTTATTATTTATTTCCATAGCTTTCGGGCAACAATACTCTTCTTTCTGGTACAACTCAGAAAGTGGTCTGCCGCAGAATAGTGTAAAGGATATTGTAAAAGACAAATATGGTTTTATCTGGCTTGCTACGGAAGGCGGAATTGTACGGTATGACGGTTACAGCTTTTTGTCTTATAAAAACCTGAAGCTTTCTAATCTTAATTTTACTTATTTCAAAGGAGATATTTCCAGAGATTACATCGTAAATTCTAATATTGATGAACAACAATATGCTTTAATAAAAAACAGAAATATCACTATACAAACCAAGCCGGTTTCTAAAAACCTGACAAAATATGTTCACTACAAGGATAAGAACTATCTAAATATCAGTACAGTCAATTTCACATTTTCAGAGTCTTTTTCTATAAAAACTAAAGATGAAATGTACTTTTTTAATGACGGCTCTATTATTTACAAAAAAAATAAAACTTCGCCTGAAAAAATAATTTCTCTGGCCTTCAATGTAAAAGATTATAAAAGATTGTTTTTACACGGCGAAACTATTTTCTTCAGATCTCCCGGGCAGAAAAACCTTATGGTCGTAAAGAACGGTAAGCTTTCTCAGCTTACTGCAGATCCGCTTTACAACGATCCGCAAAGCAGAATATTCTGGCAGCAGCTCAACGATCAGGTCTTCATTGTCAATCAGGGGAAAATCTATAAAAGTGAATATATCAACGGAGCTTTGAAACTGCGGCTTCTCGTACACCTGAAAAATAGTGAGATCGACTTTGGTACGATGTCTTCGATCTATTATGACAAAGAATACAACAGTCTTTATTTGGGAACCTATAATCAGGGATTGTGTATTGTTAAAATTTCTGCATTTCACATTCCGAAAACGGAAATTCCCTTGGAAAACAGAATTTATTACACCGCGCTTCCATTCGGGGAGAATAGTATTATCAATACCCAGGGACGGGTTTTCGACCAGAATACTTTACTGCATGATTATCATTTCAGTGAAAAAGACAACAATTTTTCTATTACTTATGACGAATCCGGAAATATTATTTATCCCAAAAACAATAAAATTTATCGTGTCACTAAGAGTTCGGGGTTCAAAAAAACAGACTCGGTTACGGTAGGCAAAGAAGTACTCGCCATATTTAAAGAAAAAGGAATTTATGCACTGCAACTGCAACGTAATCCGCCTTATTTTTTGAATATTTATACCAATGATCAATTCAAAATTCCCGAATATTCTTTACCATGTCAGTCCCCGATCAATACCGTACGGGCTTTAGACAAAGATCATTTACTTATAGGCCGCAACAATGGGCTTTTTATTTTTTCAAGATCGAAAAAGACCTTAAAACAAATCAGTTCGTTAACGATAAAAAACATCGTCACCACCCCCGACGGAAACTTCTGGATCATCTCGCGCGGAGAAGGCTTTTACTTCCTGAAAAACAATGAATTGATCAAAATACCTTACGATGATAACGGGTATATCTCTTCACCGCACAATGTTTTGGAAGACAAAAAAGGTTTTCTCTGGATTCCCACTAATAATGGTTTGTTTAAAGTTTTAAAATCTAAACTTCTGGAATATGCAAAAAACAGAAACACAGACGTTTTCTATTACCGTTACACTAAAAAAGCAGGATTCAACAGCAATGAATTCAACGGAACCGGCGGTCTGTCGAATGTAGCTGTTTTAAAAAACGGGAATTTTGTACTTCCTTCGATGGATGGTTATGTTTTTTTTAATCCTCTGACAACTCCATCCTATTATCCAAAAGCTGAAAATATTTTCATAGAAAGAGCCAAATCAAAAGGGTCAAATTATATTTATTTTAAAGACAAATTAAATCTGGAAAACGATTTTGATATCACTTCCATTTATATAGATGTTCCTTATTATGCAAATAATGATAATCTGTATATAGAAACCAGCCTGCAGAGTGACGACCAGCCTGCAAAATGGCAACGGTTAAAAGACAAAGAGTACACCCTGAGCCATCTTTCGCCCGGAGATTACACTTTGAATGTGAGAATTTTGATCTCACCGGAAGGAAAATTTGCCTATAAAAAAGTTTTTATCAATATTCCTCCTCTTTTTTATCAGACGCTTTGGTTTAAAATTTTAATATTGACATTCGTTATAGGATTAATTCTTTTCATTATTATTTTAAGAACAAGAATTCTTACTGAAAAAAACAACCAGCTTAAGAAAATTGTACATCAGAAAAATGACGAACTGAAAACCACTCAGGATAAACTGAAAAACGAATCTGAATACCAGAAAAATCTGATCCAGACCATTAATCATGATATTACAACTCCGATAAAATATCTTTCTGCCATGTCTCAAAAATTATCTGAGACCGATAATCCGAAACTGCAGAAGCAATACTTCAACACCATTTATAAATCTTCCGAGGAGCTTTATAAATTTACATTAAATCTTAAAAATTATACCGAATTATTCAATACCGAAAGTCTGAAATATCAGGAAGAAAGCTATTTTATTTACGACATTTTAGAAACAAAAAAGCGTTTGTTTGCAGAAATAGCTTCACAAAAAAATACAATCATTATTAATAATTCCTCAAAAAATATTAAATTGAACTTTAATGAGAGTATAATGGCGGCTATTATTCATAATTTATTGGACAATGCTGTAAAAAATACCGAAGGAGGGGAAATTATTTTGGAGGCTACAAGTGAAGATGACCGCAACATCATCGGTATTTCTGATAACGGCACAGGCATGAAGCCGGAACTTATGGAATATTATAATCACCTCATCAATAACCTGGAAAACAAGCCTTCATCCTTCAAGAATCATGGACTCGGATTGCATCTCGTGATTCAGCTTCTAAGAAAAATAGAAGGAAAAATAGTTTTTAAAAATAATCAACCCAAAGGAACCAAAGTAGAAATATTAATACAAAACCAAAGCTGATGCAGAAAAAAATACTTATTGCCGATGATCATTACGTGGTAAGAATGGGAGCTTCCCTCCTTTTGCATTCCACCTATGAAGATCTGGAAATCGATTTTACAGAAACATACGAACATGTAAAAGAAAAAATATCTAGCCAACATTATGATCTTCTCATGCTCGACATTGATATGCCGGGAAGCATTTATCTGGAAATGGTAAAGGAACTAAAAGGGCTCGATCCCGACCTAAAAATCCTCATGTTTTCTGCCTACGATGAAAAAACCGCCGTAAAATACATCATGGAAGGCGCCGACGGATACCTCAACAAACAACAGAGCGAAAGCGTGGTAGAGGCCGTTACGATGATTTTCAGGCAGGGATATTATTATTCTCAGCAGGTTGCTCATCATCTTCTCAACAATTCCAAAGATGTGTCGCCGCTTTTTAACCTATCCAAAAGAGAATTTCAGATTTTCAAACTTCTGGCGGAAGGCAACGGAAACCTGGAAATTTCCAACGATCTTGATATTAAAATGTCTACTGTAAGTACCTTCAAAAAAAGAATTTACGAAAAACTGAACGTAAAAAGCCTGGCTGAGATCATTAAATTATATGAAAAGTACAATTCCGGAGTGACGAGGTAATCAAAAAAAACGAAAAGCCTCAATACTGAGACTTTTCACAATTAAAACCGAGTATAATATGACTGGAAATTTTTAAAATCTCCAAGATATTACCTTATTTACTTCAGATTGATTTTATTCCGACGCTCATCGTGAATGCGTAAAAGCTGTTTTCCTGAACAGATTTCGTTCAAATGGTGTGAAAAACAACAGCCTTCTTCCAAAACTTTTGGAAAAAGACCCCTGATTCTCATGAATAACTTGTGTCATTAGTTTTGTGCCTGATTTTGATGATGGTGGGAACTTAAAATTTTTCTTCCAGACGAAGATAAATCAATTAAAAATCGAAACATAAATAATTATGTAGAAAAAAAACTACATTTTTATAGAATAATATCCACAAAAATGTAATTTAAATAATATTTTTGCACAAAGCCAATAACTTCACCACATAATGAAATTACCTTGCCTTATTTCTTTGGTATTATTCTTCTGTATAGATGCAAAGAATTATACCTCAACGAGATACGCAACAAATAATGGTGATATTCCTTCTACTATCAAAAGAGTTAGTCATAAAGACCTATCCAAAAAGCCGACTGATATTGAAAATATTTATCTTCAAAAGAAGCTTGAAAGGAAATTTAATTCGCAGAATATAAGCATTAACGATAAAAAACACACCCTCACCGTAAGCCCGGGAAGGTATGATCTGGTTGTAAAATTTTTAATTTCTGAAAAAGGAAAATATATCTACAAGACCATTCCTATTGAAATAAGACCTTACTTTTATCAAACCTTTACCTTTAAAATAACTTTTCTGCTTGTCGGAATTATTTTCATCTTGATGGCCATCCGTTTCAGATCCATATTTTTAAGGAAAAACAGAGTTTTAACGAAATCTCTTCATGATAAAAACATACAGCTTTTAGAAACAAATACGACACTGGAAATCACCCAAAACCGCCTTAAAACCGAATCTGATTATCAAAAAAAGCTTATTGAAAGCATCAGTCATGACATAACGACACCTGTGAAATTCATTGCGATGCTCTCCCAGGAACTGGCCGAATCTGACGACACCAAAACCCAGAAAAAATATTTTGACAGCATTCATAAAACGTCTGAACAGCTGTATAAATTCACATTAAGTTTAAAAGAATATACAGAACTTTACAAAGAAGAAAATACCTCTAAGCAAGAATATAAAATCTATGATCTTATCGAAGAAAAAAGATTGTTGTTTGAACAGATCGCTCTGAAAAAAAATACCATGATGTATAATTTTTGTGATCATCATATATCTACGAAAATCAACCGGAATATTCTTTCGTCTGTTTTTCACAATATTATTGATAATGCTGTAAAACATACATCAGACGGAGAAATTACGATCCGGACAAAAATTATCGATTCTTATGTAGAACTCGACATTACAGATACGGGAAGCGGAATGTCCGATGAGCAAATACAATATTATACCCTACTTTCTGAGGACTCTACGTGTGGAAATTTAATTTTTAAAAATTACGGATTAGGGCTTCACATCGTCATACAACTGATCAAAAAAACAAATTCTAAAATCTACTTTCAAAAAAATAAAACTAAGGGAACGACTATCAAAATTTTAATTACATATGAATAAAAAAATACTCATTGCAGATGACCACCACGTTGTAAGAATAGGTACCGCCATGATTCTGGAAAAAAACTTTGATGGATTATTTATAGACTTTGCCGAAACATACAGCGAGATAAAACAAAAAATTATTGCAGAAAAATTCGATCTCCTGATTCTAGATATTGAACTTCCCGGAAGTGTTTTTAAAGCTATGATCAAAGAACTGAAAAGCCTATCCAAAGACCTTCTGATCCTGGTTTTTTCTTCCCATAAAGAAACAATTGCCCTACAGTATTTTGAAGAAGGCGCCAATGGTTTTTTAAATAAACTCAATACCCCGGAAACGCTGGTAGCAGCCATAGAATCGATTTTCAGCACCGGAATCTATTATTCACCTTTTCTGATGAGTAAGCTGATGGAAAGAAATAATAAAAAAAGTCCCGAAGATCTTTTATCTGAAAGAGAATTACAGGTTTTTATGCTTCTGGCTAAAGGGAACGGAAACCTGGAAATTGCAAACATCCTGGAAATTCAGGAGTCTACCGTCGGGACTTATAAAAGAAGAATCTACAACAAACTTAATATCAGCAACCTCGTTGACCTTCTTGAAATTTATAATGGTTTACATTAATTAATATTAAAAAAATTACTGTCCTAAATACACAAAATAATTGGCATTTAAAGCACTCGGTCTGATGTCTACCGGCGCGTCACTTCCTCCTGAAGACACAGAGTAGGTATGGTTGCTACCGCCAAACCCAGTGGTACGGGAATAGTTTGCCCCGCCAACAAAACTTCCTGACAACCAATAATCATGAACGTTGTTTCCGCCACCGTTTATTGTATTTGTCCGTATTCTATCGAGCGTCATCGTATGCGTGTGCGCACCTGTAGAGTTGGTAGAATAATTAAAATTAAACAAAGGAAGATTGGCTCTGGTCAGTGTAACGGCATTACTTCCCGTGAAAGTTCCGGGAGTTGTTGTTGCAGTTCCCATAGAATATCTTCCGGCTGCATTAGGAAGTACTGTCGTAATTCCTAAAATACTTGATGCATTGTTTTGGGCAGCTACAGGTAGTGTAGTGACAGCCCGCCCGTCCAGAAGATACCATCCGTCATGATCCGTTGTAGCATATGAAGGTTTTACATCTCCAATATCAAAAAACTCTGCGTCGTGCATAAGTACACCTTGCGCATCAGAAATTACATTTCCTGCAGTATTCAGCCCTTGAACTCTTACATCTCCATTTACATCTAAAGTCACTGTAGGTGCGGCCGTAAGGATTCCGATTCTGGAAACCGTGTCTATGATACGAAACAGATCGGGTCCCATATTAAAATATTTTCCGTTCAGTGTCATCAATCTGTCCGAAGTAAGTATCCCGTCGATGGTATATACAATATCATTACTGTTGATAATGTTTTCCAATAAGGGTCTCCAGGTTCCTGACTGATAAAACCAAAAACCTTTTCTGTTGATGGTAGCCCCGTCGCTGGTCAATGAATATACAATTTCAGACTGATCAGGATTTTGAATGCCCTGGATTTGTGCTGCGGTCTGTCTCGGAATTAATATCCCGTTTTTGGTTGAAACGATATCCAGCACAGCCTGAGGTGAGCTCGTTCCGATTCCTATTACTGCTTTTTGTGCACTAAAAGAAGAATATATAAATAAAAATACTGAAGTAATTATTATTTTTTTCATGCTTTCCTGTTTATTGTCCCAAATAAATGAAGTAAGTATATGTTATGCTTTCCGGCACAATACTGAACGGTGTTCCGCTTCCTCCAGAGCTCACTACTCCACTATGGGCATGTGCTCCGGCAGAAGGTAATGTAATAGTAGCCGTTCCGCTCGCTGTACCTCTTCCTGACCTTAAAACATAAGCATTTCCAGCTGCATTCGGAGCAAAGTTAAATCCGGATGCCGCAAGTATGTGTGTATGATCTGTAGATGTAGAAGTAGATCCCGTCATGCTGTAGTTCGGAAGATTGGCTCTGATAAGTGTCACATTGGATGATCCTCCGGAAGCTAGTGTAGAACCTTGTTTCATCAAAAGATTTTCTGCATTAATTAAATTACCGCTTATCCCTAATGTTGCCGCGTTGGTTTGTGCCGCTGCCGATAAGGTATTTACAGCTCTTCCGTCCAGTTTATACCATCCGTTGTGATCTGTCGGCCGTAAAGATTCTTTTACCGTTCCGTAAGGTACTTTAGGTCCGTTGGCTAATGTTCCGTCTGCTGTAGCCACTACATTTCCCGCAGATAAATTTCTTACCCTTGTATTTCCGCTGACATCCAAAGTATGCTGCGGCGTATTGGTACCGATACCAACTCTCTGATTTGTTGAAAGAATGGTAAGTTTATTTGAATCAAAAGATAAATTATTCCCGTTCATGGTCATGGTACGGTCGGAAGTCAGTGTCCCGTCCCCGTTATAAAGATCAATATTAGGCTGAACCGATGCACCGAAAGGTTTCCATGTCGTTCCGTCGTAATACCAAAAACCCTGGCTTTTAATAACAGTTCCGTCAGTAGTTGTAGCGTATACCAATTCTCCAATCTCCGGATTGCTGATCGCTTCTGCCTGAGTTGCCGCCAATCTCGGAATCAAAACACCCTGTGTTGTAGAGGTAACATCTAATGCAGCCTTTGGAGCAGATGTACCAACACCTACTTGCGCGTTTATATTCATTATTGATAAAACACCCAATAATGATGCGATTTTTATGATAATTCTGGTTTGCATAAGATTTTTATTAAGTTCCTAGATAAATAAAATAATTAACCTGTATGTAGCTCGGTGATAAAGGAATAGCTGTATTTGTTCCTCCTGAAGGTATTGTAACCGTGTGGGAATGTGCTCCGTCTGCACTACTCGTATAATTCTGGCTCGCCGTTATTGAACCGGCAGCTGCTCCACCTGCTAATTGATAAGAATTGGCAGATCCGGCAGGATCCTGGAGAATATCCGTTGCTCTTAATGTGGTCTCTCCCGGACTCACCAAAGTATGGGTATGTGTTGGAGTTGTAGTAGTTCCGGACAATGTGAAAGTCGGCATATTGGTTTGTGTCAATACTACACTTGCCGCTCCCGTAGTTGTTCCCGGAGTTCCCTGCTTGATGTATTTATTGGCCGCGTCGGGAAGATTTCCTGTAATTCCTAAGCTTGCTGCTCTTGTCTGAACATTTGCCGGTAAAGAGGTTAAAGCCCTTCCGTCCAGCAAATACCATCCGGCGTGATCTGTAGTTACAGAAGAATAACGCATATCTCCATAATGATATACAGAGGAAGCATCCGTCGTCAAAGTACCATCAGCAGTGGAATAAACACTTCCCTGCGGTAAAGAGCGAACCCTCATCGATCCGTTGACATCGAGTTTCTGAGTAGGTGTTGCGGTCATTACACCCACATTTCCGGTAGTGTCTCCTGAAATAAATAATTTATCCGGACCCACATTCAGGGAGTGGCTGTCCATGCTTACAATTCTGTTTCCGGTAAGTGTTCCGTCTGAGTTGTAAATATTAATTCCTGCAGAACTATTCGCAACAACAGGTTTCCATACTGTACCGTCGTAAAACCAGAATCCTACTAAATTCACGGTAGTTCCCGTGTTGGTAGTACTGAACACAAGCTCACCTTCTGTGGGTGAAGCGACCTGTTCGATCTGGGAGGCTGTCATTCTGGGGATTAAAATTCCGCTTTTATCAGAAACGATATCTAGCGCTGCTTCAGGGGTCGGAGTGTTGATTCCGGTTTGGCTGAAAGTTTTGATGCCGGTAAGCAATAAGCATAAAACCAATACTTCTTTTCTCATATAACCAATTGATTTAACAAAAGATACAATTGCAGTGTTTTGCGATGTAAAAATATTGCTTTAATCAGCTGATATTTGAAAAGTAGCTGTAAGAATATTGGTACAGCTTTGTGGAAAAAAGCGTACAAAAATAATTTTTAAGATCAATATTTTATGATTATATTATTGGCTCTATCCTTTCTAATACATCAGTTGTTTTTTGTCATTTCTAGCCCAACCTGCCTGACTCTCATACTTTACGAAAAATATTTTCAGATCTGCCTGGCTTTCATATTCTACAAAAAAGATCTTTTTCTTTGCCTGACTTTCGTATTGTGTGAAAAACCATTTCCCGTCGTTCTTTCCGGCCTGGCTTTCGTATTCGACTTTGTATACTTTAAGGTCTGCCTGGCTTTCATATTCTGTTACAAATACCTTTACATCTGCCTGACTGGAATATTGTACAGAAAAAACCTTTTGGGCACTGAACTGCAGCCCCAGAAAAATTAATAAAAATATAAATAACTGTCTCATTGTGTTTTGTATTACAATTAATGAATAAAAAGATACAAAATTTTATGCAATAAAAAAGCGCTCACATTTCTGCAAGCGCTCCAAACTCAATCTCCTTCATGATATACCGACCACTTGAAATTCACATTTCCACATTCAATTTATTTATGTTTTTACCCTTTCGTTTTAAAAACCCGCAGATTTGCCGATGGTACAGACTTTTAATAAAAATGAATTTATAATTCCCGGATCATACAGTTTATAAGATTAAAAAATGCTGTTCCATCTGCTCAACCTGCAGGTACACCTCAATCACTGAATTTTTTGAAAAAATTATATTAAAATTCAAATTCGCCAATCAAAATACCGTCTCCTTTTTGTTTATTATCTTTCTGATTCTGGAAAACCACTATTTTTCTTTCCTGTTTTCCGGTTGCATAATTGATAAAAACTTCTGCCATAATCGCTGTCGGCCCCGCAATTCCCACCTGATTTTCACCAAAGAAATTAGTCTGAATTTGGTATTTCCCTTTGATGGCTTTTTTCAGTAAAAACTGCTCCGGCCCGAAACCTCGCGTAAAATCGTCACTTATTCTTCCTCCGATTGCGGTTTCTTTGTGAGAATACATACAACGCTCTTTATTAGGATCTGTTACCCAAAGATCGATGTCGGTATCGTCTTTGTTCCAGTTGATGACAACCCTGATGTTTACGGGAAGCTCTGCAATAATTTTAGGATTGATATTTTTTAAATCTAATTTATTTCCGTAGTTGCTGATCAGCTGGTTGATCTCCATAATGATGATCTCTTCAATTCCGTCGTCGCGGTTGGCAAGCTCTTTTGTATAAGACTGTGTCAAAACTTTATACAGATTATCCAAAGCACTCTGATATTCTTGGTTGTCTTCCAATGCCAAAGCATAATCTCTGTAACTCTGAGGATCAAACGGTCTCCATTCCAGCACTTTTTGAGTGGCAAAAAGCTCTTTATCATATACTTCAGCCTGTTTCAGCTTGTAAGCCAGCAATTTGTAAAGCTCTTCATCTTCAATCTCCAGATCGGCAATGGAACTCAGTATTTTTACTCCTAATTTTTTATTATTGTTTTTAAACAGCAACTGTGAAATATCAAAGTAATACTGCGGCAGATTTTCATATTCTTTTCTATTTTTAAGATATACCTGATAGATAGCTTCCGGGTCTTTAAGATCATTAAAAAACTTCATGTATTCTGCGTTGGATTTTACTTCCTTCATATTTATCCTTCCGGAATTGATGATATCTGATAGCTTTTCATCTTCAGACCTCACCCCGATCTGAACTCCCGCTACTCTTCCTTGAAGCGCCTGAACTGCGTTGGTACGTGTTACTCTTCTTTCCACAATTTCATTACTTACGCTTTCCCTGCTGGCCACTACCGCTGAAGTTACAGCATCTCTTCGTTGAGAGCCATATCCTATCATTACCACTTCTTCTATTGCTTTGTCGGATTCTGAAACCTCAGCAGCTTCATCTCTGCTTTCTGAAATATTTCCCGTTACTACAACCTCCTCTATTCTCTGGCTTCTTAAAGTATCTCGTCTGGATGCATGAGAAGTTGGCTTCGGATACTGTTTCGGCCTATTTTCATAGTCTGTTTTCCACCATTGCTTCAGGGTTTCGGTCATTCTTTCTGCGTCTTTCATGAGATCTTCTACCCTTTCATCTTTTTCTGCCCTACGGTTTTTAACAATTTCATTAAACTGTGTCTGCAATTCTGTCGGCGGCGTGATATCATACCGAACATAATCTTCCACATTTTCCAGCACCATAAGGCTCATATTGTTGCTTACCAGACCAAACTGTCTGCTCAGATTTTTGATTTCATTTTTGTTTTGCTTCTCGAAAAGTTCCAGTTCATTGAGCTTTTTCTGTGCCCAGAATTTTGAAATTTCCCAATCTTTTACGGTCTGTTCCTGAGCATTTAAAGTAACAGTTCTCGTTTCTGTCACTTCATTTCCGTAGCCGAATTTTACTTTAACGGCCGTTTGATTTCCTTTTAAAATACCCGCTAAAACAAAATCCTGAGAAATCGTCTGTGCTAAAGACGGGTACACTTCAGAAAGAGAAGCATTGCTTTCTATTCCCAAAAATTTCAGTGGCTGGTACAGAAGTTTTCTTACTTCTTTTTTGGGATCGTTTTCATTAATATTTAAAAATTCACCGCCCGTTTTGTTGCTGATATATTTTAGCTGATTAAAATTCACATTATTTGACGAAGAAATCGTATATACAGGCTGTTCCCACCGCAATTTCAGCTCTCCGAAAGACGACAACCCGTCTGTGAAAAATAAAATTTCATCATCTTTTAAAGACTCCAGCTGTCCAAAATCTGTTCCTCCGTCGTAGGTAACCTGTGACAGATACGTTTTTAGTTCGCTCCAGTTTCCATCATTTATTTTAAAACTTTTTCCTTCGTCGAATGTATTATTAATGAAATATATTCTGACGGTCAGGTTTTTATTGATTTTAAAATATTCCTCAAGCAGGCTCCATTCTTTGGTATGCTCCCGTTTCATCCCACTGAGGGAATTGTCCCAGACAATGGCCAATTTATTAGGAAGCTTTTTGGCTCTTTCGCCGGAATTAATATTTACATTTGCCAGAAAATAGGAGGAATCACCGGAAGCATTTTGCATCAAAACAGTTTGATTTTCATTATTTTGAGGGAAATTAATTTTCAGATTTCCGGTAGGTTTATATTTTGTCTTATGAGTTTCCGCTACCCATACATTTCCGTTTTTTACAAAATCAAAGCTTCCATCCGGTTTTTCTTCCAGCTGTGGAGCATCTGCATTTTGGAAAACCGTTGTTTTTATAGTAAATTCAGGGATTTCAGAAGCAACATTGAGTGGTAAAAAGTATTGATAATTGTTCCCGGATTTTTTTAATTCATAATTATACGTGATCTGCACCGTTCTCACGCCGCCATTAGCATTGATGGGATAAATCGTTGTACGGAAATTGTTTCCCTCCACTTTTTCTAAAACTCCAGGATCGACGTTTCTTTTTTTAATGGTTTCGTACACTTCTTTTGCTTTTTCCTTTTCCACAGGAACGGCATCGCGAAGTTTCCCATTGATGTCCAGAGCATATCCGCTTGCATTCACGCCTTCCGGAAGCGGAAAAGTAAGCCTTCCCTGTCTTAATCTTCCCGAATTGTTTTTAAAAACCATCGTCACCACATTGGTGGAAATCCTGCCTGTAATTTTGGTTTCTATACTAAGTTTCTGAAGAACGACCTTATTATTTTTCTCGTATCCGCCTTTACCGTCCGGAACGTCGATCGTAGGGATCTGCGCCAGAGATAAAACAGGAAAAAACAACAGTAATTTTATATATAAGCTTCTCATAAAATGGGCATTTGAATTTGAACAAATGTTTCTATTTATAAAGATGCAGGAAAGGCTGAACGGGTTGGAAATATTTTTAAAAATTTTAATAAATAATTAATAATCAATGCATTAATTTATTTAATAAAAAAACACCTGCTGTTATGGCAAGTGCTTATTTTAAAATTAATTTATTCCATTAAAATCAGCTGACGGGAATGAAATGCTTGTGCAGATAAAAATTATTCATCCTGATGCTTTTTTTAATGTCTTCGATAAGTTTTTGTAAAGTGTTGTGTGACAAATTCGTGACATCATATACTAAAATATTTCCATTTCTGCTTTCTTTGATGTGCAGCTCGTGGGTTGTTGCATTGTGCTTAATTTCGTAATCTATCACAATACTTTTAGGCAGATTCACTTCTTTTTCTTCAATAGACTTAGGAAAATCTTTGCTTATAAAAATAAATTTTCCATCCTGGTTTTGATAATCAAATACTTTCATAACGGGGAACATTTAAAATATTTTCAATCAATTCGGTGTTTGTGTTTAGACTTATAAAGTTAATAAAAAAATAGTTTTCAGTTCACATTTTTTTTCATAATAGTATTCAAAAAATAATAATTGTGCAGCAAAGAAGCAGCAAATTGGATATCGTTTTATGAAATTAAAAAAATATTCACGTCCCTCAATTTTTTGAAATAATTTTCACACAAAAGGGATAAAAACTATACAAACACCCCTTTTTGCCGTCATCTGCGTAGAATTGCGTCTTTTTGAGTAAGGTACTGCAAGGATACTTTGAGGTAAATTTGCAAACAAGAAACACACGATTCATTAACACAAATTGCTATTGTATTTTATTAAAAATTTCACGGATAATTTATAATAGCTTAAAAAAATTTATTAGCACAAACAAATTAAAAAAATGAAAAAAAAACTATTTCTAGCCAGTATGCTGATGTCATCATTGGCATTTTCACAAGTAGGGATACACACTTCAAATCCCCAAGGCTCTTTCAACGTAGATGGAGCTAAAGATAACCCAGCGACGGGAACCCCAAATGCCGCTCAACAATCAAACGACCTTACCGTATTAAATACAGGAAATGTAGGCATCGGAACCACTGCTCCGGTCGGAAAACTTCATCTGTATAATCCTATTACCGGATCAGAAATGGGTAATGATTATGTCATTGATGACGAAAGTCCTATTTCGCAAATTCAGGGTCTGGTCATGCGCCGTTCTAATGCAGGGAATAACTTAGCTCAAAATGATTTTATCGGAGCGATGTTATTTAATCCTAAAATTGGCGGAACTTTCGGATACGCAGGCGCTGGAATGGCCGGTATCTATCGTGGTAACGGAACAACCGCTCTTACTGCACTGGCTTTACGGGTAAACAGTAACCAGGAAGCAGTACGTATTGACGAAAATGCCAATGTAGGAATAGGAACTTCTACCCCAACTGAACGTCTGGATGTAGCTGGAAATGCAAGAGTGAGAACAATAACTCCGGTAACGGGATCTACAGTGGTAACACCAGTATATTCTGATGCCAACGGAGTTTTGGTAAAAGCATCACCTTCTGTTACCTATGGAGAAACCACTTCAAATTCGGTCAGTCTGGCAAGTGGTGCTACTGGTACATTAATTACCGGAGTGACTCAAGGTATTTATAAAGCCGTTGTTTTGACAAGTGATGCTTGCGTATATGTTGCCACAGCAGAATATTTTGTACACAATTATTCTTTCAATAGCAGTTTCTCCATCAGAGGAATAACCGGATTACTTAGCCCAAGCACCACTAAAGGACCGACTTTCAATGAAACCAATCAAACGACAACTGTTACTACCTGGACAGGTAAACCTGCATGTCAGGACGGGGGAAACTCAACAGCTTTAAACTATACAGTAACAATGCCTTCTGCAGGAACAATCAATGTAACTAATAATGGAAATGTCAGCAGGGCTTATAAAATAATTCTTACAAGATTAGATTAAAATTAAACAATAAAAAAGCATCCTGCGGGGTGCTTTTTATAATTTTGAAAGCAATATATATAAATCATTCTGGCTTTTGAGATTCATTTTTTTCATGATTCTGTAGCGTCTGCTTTCTACGGATCTGAGTGTTGAATTGGTATATACAGCGATTTGTTTAATTTCGAAATTCATCTTGATTAATGTACAAAAATTCAGGTCGGATATATTCAGATCATATTTTTCTTTGAGTGACTGGTAAAACGTCGGATAAACTTTCTGAAATTCAATATAAAATACATTGATATCCGCTTTGGCCAGATTTACCATTTTTTTAGAAATCTCCAGTTGCCGATCTGCTGAAGTTTCGGTATCTGCATTTTTCATGACTTTTAGGGTGTCCTGCTTTTTTACTGGACGGGATTGGGTCTTGTTGTAAAGTACATACCCACCGATAAGTAAAAAAATGGCAACAATTATAAGAACAGGATAAATGCTTTTATTGCTTTTTTCCGGCTCGGATATTTTCAGATTAATTGTACTCACAAGACTGCTGTTCTTTACTTTTTCTTTGACAATGCCGATACTGTCTGCCAAATGCTTTTGTCTCCATGAATAAATCGTAGCGTTTTCAAAATCTTTTAATTGCCCGTAAGATGCGGAAATCATAGGGTAAATTTCGTAAAGGATATACACTTTATGGCTCTGTTTAGCCTTAGAAATTGCTTCTGAGAGATACTTTATCGCAGGATGATAATTTTCAGCCACATTTTCTACAGCCCCTTTTATGATGAGATTTCGCAGCATAAAATCATCATTGGGATAGGAAACCAACAGCTCATCAATTTTAGTTATATACTTTCTGGCACTGGTAATGTCTTCTGCAAGCGCCGTAGACCACGCTAAGGATTCGAGTGCATAAATGAGAGTGAATTTTTTATATATGTTGGAATCTTCAAGGCTAAGAGCTTCGGAATACGCCTGCTTTTTATATGATAAAACGGAAGCCATGTTTTTGCTGATGCCTTCATTATTCACCAACAATTCAGCTTTTGATAAAAGGATAAAGATAGTATTGATCTTTTTTTCATCACTATTATCCACAAGCTTGTTATAGTTTTCGGACTGGACCAGGATTTGTTTTGCATTGAAAAAATCGCCAAGTTGGACAAGTAATCTCTGGTAAATCAATGACAAACGGCATAAGGTATTTTTATCATTCTGAGATTTTGCCAAATCAATGCCTTCATTAATTTTCTTTAAAGCAGATTCAAAATCCGCATTATTACAATACATATTAGCCTCTTCAACAATAGACCTTGCCTTTCCGGGAATAAATCCGGCCTCTTGTGAAAGGTAATAAAGGTCGGTGGTATTTTTAAGCGTGATCTGCTGATTAAAATTTCCGGTGAGATAACCACGATCAATTAGTCTGGTCAGGCTGTCAATTTTAGATTCACTTGCCTGAGCAAAACTGTTGTGGAACGAAAAAAATATTACTAAGAATAAAACTACCCTACATATTGTAAAATTATACATAATATTTTATTGATTAACAAATATAAACAACCGATAACCAATTACACATTATAAAAAGTAATTAAATTGTTATTATTCATTAATAATATTCAAGCTGAAAAATTATGTTTTTTGGGATTGTTTTTGTGCTGTTTATTTAATTCAATATTTCATTCATTTCCGTTAAAATAATAGGTTTCCCGTCGGTCACGACAATCGTATGTTCGTGTTGTGCCATGTATCCGCCTTTGTTTCCTACCATCGTCCATCCATCTTTGAGCTCTACGGCAAGATTTGAATCTGTAGAAATAAAAGTTTCAATCGCCACCACAGAATTTTTCCTGAAACGTCTGGAATCAAAACGGTTTTTGTAATTCAGCAATTCGTCGGGCTGCTCGTGGAGGCTTCTTCCGACACCATGTCCCGCAAGGTTTTTAATGACTTTTAAGCCTCGTTTTTTGGCTTCATTTTCCATCAGAAATCCTACATCGGCAATTTTCACCCCTCCTTTTATCGTATCGATGGCTTTTTGTAAAATTTCTTTGGAAGCATCGACCAATTTTTGATGTTGATGAATATCTTTTCCAATCACAAACGATCCTCCATTATCCGCCCAAAAGCCGTCAAGCTCTGCCGAGACATCGATATTAATTAAGTCTCCTTCTTCCAAAACCCTTTTATCCGTAGGAATCCCGTGACAAAACTCATTGTTGACACTGATGCACGTCCAACCCGGAAAACCATACGTGAGGTAAGGTGCCGATTTTGCTCCGAAATCAGAAAGAATCTTCGCCCCGTATTCATCGAGATCTTTTGTAGTCATGCCCGGCTGCGCATAATTAATCATTTCTTTTAAAGTGTAGGCAACCGCTTCGCTTACTTTCTGCATCCCGATTAATTCCTGTTCGTTTGTAATGGACATTGTTTTGTTTTTTGATTGGTTATGTTGTAGCTATCACCGAATAGCCATGAATAAAGGAAGAAAGATAGGAAATTTTTCTATATTAATTTTCTAAAGAAGATGGTATTGGTAGGAATATTTTATTTAATATTTTGGAGTTGCACATTTTTCAGAATAATCAGAAAATATCTTTTCGTTAAAAGTCTCGAGATAAGTTTTAGGGAAAATCATTATATCCAAACTGACAAGCATATCCAGCCCTCATCCAATCAATATCCAGTTCAAATCCATTTTTAGTGGCTTTTAAATTTCTTTGCCCATCTAAAGATTCTATTTCCACGCTATAATTTTTTTAAATTTTTGTGTAGACAACATGGAAATCAATTTCAAATTTTCAGTATTAATATAGATTGTGTGTTTTAATACATTCTCATTTGTGAAAATTTACTTTATCCTTTCCCAAACCTGTTTAGGAATTTTCTTCAAATCTTTATTTTGAGACTTCATAAGCTCAACATATTTTTTATAATTTTCTTTTGCTAGATCCTTTTTGTTTATTGCCCAATAACTATCTGCTAGATTAAGATAGGCGACAGTTCGAGTCGGCTCCTTTTTTATTATACTTTTCAAAATAAAAATAGCTTCATCATAAATTTTGGCTTCTTCCAGATAATATGCTATATCGTTACTATTCTTTATATCCAATAAATTGAGAGTTCCTATTTTAAATGTATTTACAGGATAATCCATAAAAAAATCATCTGCTTTATAATTGAATAGTATTTCAAAGGCATTTTTATTTTGAAAAAAAATATTATTTTTTAATTTTTGTTTTGAAAGAAAGGAATTTTTCTGATTGGTAAAAAAAATTTTCTCGTCCATCGTTTCGTAATCCATATTCGTGACTTTAACAGGAATAATATAGTTTTTAACAATGAAAATACCGTCCGCATTTAGATCAACCTGCTCCTTACTGATTAAAAACAAATCTTTTTCATTTACAAATAAATGAAAAGTACTTTGGGTTTTAGTCGTGCTAGCATTGTTTTGATAAACGAGAAAAAAATCATTCTTAGAAATACCTCGATAAAAATAAGTAGTGAATAAGTCTGCGTTTCTAATTAAGCTACTATTATTATAAATGATTGCTGAGTCGGGAGACTTAACTAATAATTTTTCGCCAATCATCCGAATGGAGTATTGAGAACCAATCTCAGTTTTCTTTTGTATCTCTTTCGTTTGAGAATTTCCGCTACAAGATTGTAACAAAAGAAATATTAATATTATATTTAATCTTTGCATTTTTTTATTTTTAAACATTTTTCCATCTTTTTTGCATATTCTTGTACTATATCTGCCCGATCTGTACCGTTTATCACCCTCCTCGCATTATAATAATCAGTTTTTTCTGAATTTATATAATCACCAAGTGATTTTCCCGAAAATTTTCCTTCTTCACATCCATATATCATAATTTTAATTGCAATATCATGATTTAAAGCTTTTTCTGGAGAATTTACTAAATCTACACCAAACTTTTCTCCCATTCTCCTATAATTTTTTTTCCAAGTAATCTGTACGAATCCCCTTCCAAAATACTTTACTCCATCACCTTGTTTTGTATTCTCATTTTCTAACGCCATTTTTTTTCGTTTTTCATTTTTTCCTAAAACAGGATCATACATACCTTCAAAGTACTTTTTTCGTACACTCCAACTGATACAAAATAATCTTCTAGTAATATCTAAATGACTATCATTGCTAAGGTCAAGATTAAATACTTTCTCAAAATCAGCTTCTACAAAATCTACAAATTGTCCTTTTTCATGCTCTCTGTCTAATTTTTCAAAAATTTTATTAGTGTGGTAGTTTCTATCATACATGAACTTTAAAAAGGCTTTAATATTTTTGATTTGCTTTGATCTTGTGTTAGTCTTCTGCTTACAGGTCATTTTCAAATAATTCATGAAGCCATCAAAAAATCTAATATCTAAATCATCAAATAACAAGTTCTTTTTACCAATAGTTACCGAATAAGCATTTAAATGATTTCTAAGAGTTGTATATGCCTTAACCGTTCCTTCTTTAAGATTTGATTTTCGTATTTCTAAAAACTTTTCAAATGCTTTATCAACTGTTAAATCAATTTCAGAATTTTCAAATTTTCCAGTTAAATAAGTCCTAACCTCATCAAAAAATTTAGTTGTCTTTGATTTATCATTTTCTACAAAATTTTTTGTGTATAAATCTAATATCTTAGACTGCACCGTATTAAGTATTTTATTAAAATTTAATGCATTCGAGGAATTTGCTTTAACTCTTTGGCTATTGTGATTCCAATATTTAGGATTTATTTTTAGAGTAGTGGAAAATTTTGGTCTTTTTCCGTTCAAGCTGATAGCAACCAGTACTAATGAATCTTTTATTGAATTTCTTTCTTTTAAATAGAAATTAATTTTCATAATATTTACATTTAGGGGACACTTTAAATTACACAGGGGACACTAAAGGGGACACTATTTTATGAATATAATTGAACAATCTTAAAAGTAAATATACAAAAAAAATCCTCATATTACTTATGAATACAAGGATTTATATTTAACTGTGTTCAGTTATTTTTAACTGTTTTCAGTTGTACGTGGTCCCACCTGGGCTCGAACCAGGGACCACCTGATTATGAGACGAAAAAAGTTACTTCACATTTTATTTCATTCTTTTTCATTGTTCTGATTTTCAACAAAATAAAGATTTATCATTTTTCATTTCTTTATAATATCTTGTATTATTCTGACAAAATGTTTCACCTATGTTTCACCCACATATTTTTTAGTCAATTTGCAGAAACTGCAAGAACTGCAACTGTTACAACAGTCCTTCATCATTAAAACTTGTATAACTTTCTTTTGTGATAATAATACTGTCAAGGAGAGCAATATCAAGTAGCTTACAAGCTGTCTTGAGTTTCTTCACAATGGCTAAATCTGAGCTACTTGGGGTAAGGTTTCCACTTGGGTGGTTATGTACCAATATAAGTCCAGTAGCTAAACATTTTAAAGCCACAGCTAAAATCAACCTAATATCTACTAAACTCCCTGTCATACCACCTTTAGACAAGTTGTAAACCCCAATTACAGCATTTGAAGAATTTACAAACAGTATTTTGACTTCTTCTTGCATTTCTATTATCCCCTTATCCCAGATTGTTCTTAGAACTTCTATCACATCACTGCTCATACTGAGTTTAGTTTCAAACATTTTGTAAGGGTGATATGTTACCTGTATCTCTGATACTGTTATTTCTGTATTCATTTTAAGTTTTTTTGGAGTATGTGAGGGCACAGCTCATATCATGTTTTTGTAACTCCAAAATCATAGAACTTGTTTAAAACCTCTTTCTGATACATCAGAATAGTTAGATTTTCTTCTTCATGATAGTAGAGTTTTAGAGTAACTGAACTAGGAAAGGTGATGGTAAATTCTTCCAGCTTATTTTTAAGCCTTTCAACTTTATTTTCTTTGTATTTCAGTTCAACTCTCATGAGTCTGTCAGCATTAAAGTACAATAGTATCTGCTTTACCTTTAACCCAAGAACTTCGTTAATATCTCCAAAGTACTCATAAGGAACTAAAGACAGATTATTTTCAATAAATTCATAAGTAGGTACTGATATAGCTTCAAACTCAAAATCATTGTGTTCATCATCTAGTCTGAATTTTAAGTGCTTATATAGGTCATTCTTCATTTAATTTTAGATTGTTAAAACCACTTGTATTAGAGGTGGCTATATTATTGTTTACCATGGCATTTCTTGGTCATATTTTATAAAATTTGTTTGTATTCTGTAGCCTCTATACACCCACCTTTGATTTTAATTGAGAGATAATCCCCCTTAGCTTTATTAAAGCAAGGAATGAGATAACCTGGAACTAAAATTTCACAGTTTATCCAATCATGAAAAGCCTTGTTATCATCTTCAAGAATTTGATTAACATATGTCTTCTGGTAGGCTTCATCATTAAATTTGCTGTATATTTCACAGATATACAGTTTACCTTTATTCAGTTCCCAGGTTACAATACTGTTGCTAAGGAAGAATGTAGAGGTAGTTATTATGGTGAACATGTTCTTTTTAAGGTTTTCACCAAAGTCAACGTTACCTAGGGGCACTGTAATAGTGAATAACTTCTAATATCATGCTATCAGAATAATAAGAAATATAACACCAATTAAACTTGTAATTAATGATAGTCTGACATCAACTCTACTTGGAATGTATAGTGGTGGTCTCCTAACTATATGATATTGGTACACGTAGTTGTTAGCCATTACCATTAAAATCAGTAGTCCTGCAACTATATAGATTATTGCTAAATACCATTTGGTGTAAAGAAACATTGTAATTATAGGTGCTATTAAGCCTGTAAGAAAGAACCAAAGGTTTAATAGTACTGTATTTGTTCCTCTGTAGATAGTAGGAATATCTCCATCCTCCTCTGCAACATTTCTTGTCGCATTATGTAAGCTAAGGCTTAGAAAAGCAAAAAAACAATAAGCTAAGTACATATTTATTAATGCTTTTCGTTGGAGCCTGTGGCTGTGTTATTTGAATTGGTTTTCTTACCAAATTCGTCATAAAATGCTATATACAGCTTGTTCTGTCTCTTGTTGTAATATCCAACAAGATGGCTTTCTGGGTTTATTTCTTTATATCCTTCTGGTAAAACAACCTGTACAGGATAGTTGACGAGATTATATCCTTCAATATTTGACTCTTGGTAGAATTTAATGCCAAAGACTGCTAATAGTACACCTAATACAAATGCGATTGTGACTAGTAGTGATTTAAGTTTCATTTTAATTAAGATTAAAAGTAGTTGGATGTATTGATTCCTATTCTGTAAAACTAGACCTGGAAATAATAAAAACCTTATAGTTTAAATCATCAGTCTTTTCAAGGTTTTCCCCAAACATAAATACGAAGTCTGTGGTTTGTATAATGGTTATCATATTACCATTACCCTCTGTGTGCTGTTTATACAGCTTTGCTCCCAGGTAATGGTAAGATTGTTCTATTAAACTTTCATACAAAGCTTCAGAATTGAACATATACTGAACAGCAATTTTTTCCTTTAACTCTTGAATATCTCCATAGAAAACCCCACTACCATCATTACCCTGACCTGGGAAGTAGTAAATTTCATCCTTACCATTAGTAAAGAGGTTATAAGTATTATTCTTAATTCTAAAATAAAATCCTTTACTCAAAAGACTTTTAGAAACTCCTGAAAAGGTTGATGTTGTTTTAAGATGAACTAAGTAATCAAGACCTATACTCTTTGTATCATGTTTTGTTGAGGTCTTGACTGTTTGAGTCTTAGTCTTGCTTCTGACTTGACTTTTAAGTGTTGTGGTTATACTTACTAGTATTGTAATTAAGAGTAAGGTTGTTCTCATAGTTAAAAATGTTTAGTTAAGGTTAGACAAATATATCAAAGTTATCGAGAACGATAACCAAGTCATAGCTATTTATTTTCACTTTTGGCTATTAATCATGGATAAGAAAGAACTCCAAATAGCAATCAGTAAAAGAATTATACAGTTGAGAGAAGAAAAAAATATCTCTCAATCTGAACTTGGAGCATTATGTAATATGGATAAATCCAATATGAGCAGAATTGAATCTGGAAAAACTAGCCCTTCAATCTTTACTCTGTACACAATAGCTACAAAATTGGAAGTTGATTTCTCAGAACTATTTAGATTCCTTGAAAAGTCTAGTGAAAACTCAACTCAATAAAATTTCACACCAACGTCCTTATTATTTCACTAGAAACTGTAAGTTACTGTTATAAGTTCATGAGGCTATCTGGGTAGATATTTCAGCTATTTAATAAAATCTTACCCAATTAAAATTACTTATGCAGTCACAGTTACCCGGGCAGAGATAAAGGTAAACATCAGTAAACAGGAAAAAAATAGAGTAAAAGAAAAGTACAAAAATTTACCACCTTTCTTTATAGGCTCCAGGTAAATTTTGTCCTAAATAAGTCCCACTTTTTGTTTCTGTATATATACAATTTACAAAAACTGGGACTTATTGGATTTTTACTGAATAGCATTCACAAGGTTACCTGGAGCTGTATAATTCTCTAAATAGTTATTGTGTGTTAGTTGTGAACTTTCATCAGGAGTGTACTCATACCTGTGATTCAGGGTAATAAGTTCTCCTGTTTCTTTGATAGTGTACTGGTAAGGTTCACACTCAACTTTAATAATGTCACCTTTCATCATAGTTCCCTTTAAACTTCTGCATACAGCTTCATCAAAGGTTGCAGGTATATAGCATTTCTTTGCTGTTGTATAATACTGACCTGTGGTCTGACTTTTTAAAAGCTCAATACCACTGTTAATTTCAAGGACGCAAAATGCTGTCCCATCTTCTTTTTTTCTTTTGGTGTAATTCGTAATCGTTACCATAGTCTTTTTGATTTTGAGTTAATTGTTAATTAATGAAACAAGACACAAACCTTTACACCACCACTGTTACCTGAGGTCTAAAGCCTAATGTCTGTTACTTCCCTACAAGTGGGGGTTATTCAGGAGTGTTGTTTTGTAAAAGAGAAAGATTGATACTCTATTTTAACTGCTCCAGGTTCAGTATTGGTGAGAGTTTGGTAGAAATCAGTATAGGCAGATGCAGTGAAAGTATATTCACAACAAAACATAGTACTATTAAAAGTAAAAAGTTCAACTTAAAGTTGCAATTGTTTACAGATTTAATAATAGACCTTTGAAAATTTTCGAGTTACTGTAAGGTGGGGAGGGGATTTTCCCAATTTAAATTGAGATGGGGAGTTTTTAAGTGGGGGCTTAAGCAAATGTAAATTTCAACTTAAAAAATTTCAAAAAATTTTTTATATTTATCTTTAAATAACTAAAAACCAATGACAAATTCAGTATTATACTTTCCCTACATTAATTTACCAGAAAATAGTTGGACAATTAAAAGCATTCTTTATTGGGATACAGTAGGAGTAATTGTACCACCTTCTTATATAGAAACTCCTCATAATTATGAACAATATACAGGTAATTTACTCCAGAGTAATCTTGTAACTCAAATATTTCCTAATGATTATATTAATAATTCAGAATTTGATCAAGGATTTATTAATTTATTGGAAAATGATGGGTTTAACATTTCTGAAAAGCAACAGAATTTTGAGCATGAACTTGTGACAAAGGTTAATGTAATGAAATTTGGTGAAAAGTTAATGAAGAAATTAGTAGAGTTAAGAATTGCTACCAAAATAAACCACCAATGGTATTTAGTTGAATATTCTACTGCAAACTTAATAATGTTATATCTAGCTTCATATATTGGTATCAAAGAGGATTTCACACCATCTACAGATAAATTGCTTGATTATCCTTCTAATCTAACATCACAAAATACAATAAACAAAAACCAAATTCGAGAAAAATTACTTGAAGACATAATTCCTTATCCTGTAAACCCTAATCTTGATAGACTAAAAAGATTTAAAGATTTATACTATGACGAATTGAACTCATTCAGAATCCTACTTGAAAGAACTATAAGCGAAATTAATAATAATCAAGATGAAGAATTCTACTCTATTAAAGTTGAAGAATTAATAGATAAAAGGGATAAGATTTCATCTGATTTGAAAGGCTTTAAATTTTCTCTTGCCAAATTTAGTAGTATAATTGGTCTTGGAGGAGCAACATATGGTGCTATTTCAGGAAATGACATAGCAACAGGCATAGGATTAGTACAATCAGTCCTTAGCCTTGCTCAAGCTTTTAATAAACCTGATATTTTATCCCAAGAGTGTTCATATCTTGCTTTAATTGATAAAAATTTTAACTAAAATGCTAGAAACAAATATAGAAAGTAAATTTCTTAATCTTTTTTATCATGACTTACAGGACCAAATTCTTGATAATGATAATACGTTAAACTTATTTACATTAAAAGTAAAGAATAATGCTTTTGCTTATGATGAGTTAATTGAAGAATTAGGTGATAATTTATGTCATTTTGCATTATCAAGACAGAATGTTAAGAAGTTAATTGAAGAGCAAAAGTTTAATACACTTGTTCAAACAGCCAAATCCAAACTTAGAAATCATAATATTAATGAAGGAGAACTTGGAGAAATACTTTTGTACTGTATTCTTGAATCCTATTTAAAAGCTCCCAAAATACTTACAAAGTTAGAATTAAAAACAGCTAATAATGATTATGTTAAAGGTGCTGATGGTGTACATTTATTGAAGGTAGATGATAAAAACTATCAACTAATTTTTGGTGAATCAAAACTTGAGTCAAATGTTAAAAATGGGATTTATTCTGCATTTGGCTCAATAAAAAATTTTTTAACAAAAGAGGGAAAATCTAAATACGAAATAGAATTACTAAATACTAATTTAGCAAAAGAATCTTTTGATAATGACAGTTACGAAATTTTAAAAAAGATAATTATTCCAAGCGCAAAAGATGATGAAACATATTTAGATTATTCTTTTGGAATATTTCTAGGTTTTAATATTGAAATTAATGATGAAGAAAGAAAAATGTCGAATTCAGATTTTAGAACGTGTATAAGAGAAAAAGTAAAAACCCACATACAAGAAAATCTTACTTCAATAAATTTTCAATTACAAAAAAGTGAATTTACTGGATATAAATTTTATGTTTATATAATTCCATTTAGTGACATTGCTGAGAAAAGAAAAGAAATTATAGAACAAATTACATTATAATATGCAATTGATTGAAAAATTAGAAAAAGATATTTTCGAAAATGAATATTTCAAATCACTTTTTGAAAAATGTATAATGATTTCTTCTATTAAAAATTTCAAATCTCAAAATGAGGAAATTAAGCTTTTTACTGATAAAGAATTTATAGATATATTAAGATTTGCAGATATCCTTTCCAATTCAGAAACTGCAAAAAGTAGAAATCAGGCATATCATATAATATCTTCTTTAAATAGCCTTTATTTGAATTAGTCAATACTTAATCTGACAGTTATAATCAAATTAAATAACTTTAAAACAGATTAAGTATTATGACAACACAACAAAAAATTATCAAAA